>JAQVKX010000013.1 GCA_028694425.1 Candidatus Gastranaerophilales bacterium | reverse complement strand
GACTGAGCGAGCTTTAGCTTGCGATTGTCCGATAGTTCAAATCGTGTCAATACTTTTTTTACTAAGTAATTTTATAAAAAATCGGGATGACACGACTGAGCGAGCTTTAGCTTGCGATTGTCCGATAGTTCAAATCGTGTCAATACTTTTTTTACTAAGTAATTTTATAAAAAATCGGGATGACACGATTTGAACGTGCGACCCCCTCGTCCCAAGCGAGGTGCTCTACCAAACTGAGCCACATCCCGATAATAGTATTAAGTTTTCAATCAATGAAGCTCAGTTTGGTAATTTAACCCCGCAAGCTTAGGCTTGCTCCGTGAGCCACATCCCGATAATAGTATTAAGTTTTCAATCAATGAAGCTCAGTTTGGTAATTTAACCCCGCAAGCTTAGGCTTGCTCCGTGAGCCACATCCTGGTTACTTTTTCTGAAGAAAAAGTAACCAAAAAGACTTTTCTTATTTTGTCTTTATTTTGGAACTACTAAATCTCCAGTATTTTATATTAAGTTTTCAATTGACGTAAGCTCAGTTTGGTTTAATCAAACTCGCAAGCCAAGGCTTGCTAGGTGAGCCACATCCCATATAACTTTAAGTTTATATTTAACATAGTTTATTGTCAAGATAAGCATAGGAAATAGAAATAGAAGGCAAGAGGCGTGGAATTTTACTTAATATTTACTATTAAAATCATTTTTAAACTAAAGCAATTTTAATTTAAAAACTACGCATCTACGCATCTTGTCTTCTTGTCATCTTTCTAATGCTTTTCCCCTTTCCCTTTTACCTTTTCCATTTATAATACTAATGTTTAAAGTGTCTGATTCCCGTTGTAATCATCGCAATACCGTATTTGTCCGCTTCTGCAATTACATCGTTATCCTTAATACTCCCGCCGGGTTGGATTATTAAACCAATCCGTCCTTGCACAGCAGCCTGAATATTATCAATGGCAGGGAAAAATCCGTCTGATGCCGCAACCGCATCTTTTGATTTGTCACATGCATAATCCAATGCCCATTCCATTGTGCAAACTCTGTTTGTTTGCCCCTGCCCGATTGCAAGCGTTTTAAAGTTTTTTGCTATTACAATAGCATTAGACTTGGCGTGTTTACAGACTTTCCATGCAAAAATAGCATCCTCAATCTGCTCCGTTGTCGGTTTAACTTTAGTTACTACTTTAAAAGTATCTTTATCAAGCTCTTTTTTGTCTGCTTCCTGGATTAAAACCCCAAACGGAGTAATTTTTATTTCTTCGTTTGATACCTGCTTATATTGCTCAAGCGAGGTGCCTAATTTAATTAATCTGATATTTTTCTTACTTTTTAAAATTTCTAAAGCTTTTTCTGTATAGCTTGGAGCAATTATTACTTCTAAAAATACCGAATTTAAAAGTTTTGCGACCTCTTCATTAATTTCTTGCGAAAATGCTACAATTCCGCCGAACGCACTTATCGGGTCACAATCAAAGGCTTTTTGATAAGCCTCTAAAATATTTTTACCCAGTGCAACTCCGCATGGTGCAAGGTGTTTTACGATTGCAACAGCCGGAACATCGTAAAATTCGCTTACAATGTTTGTTGCCGCCGTCATGTCAAGAATGTTGTTGTAAGAAAGCTCTTTGCCCCATAATAGTGAATAGTGAATGGTTAATGGTGAATGGTAGGGTGGGTTCCCTAACCCACCTTGGCAAAATTCATACAACCCGGCTTTTTGGTGTGGATTTTCACCATAACGTAAATCTTGAACTTTTTTGAACCTGTAAGTCGAGCAGGGGTAAATATATTCTTGCCCGACAGAATTAAATTGTTCACTCAATTTGGAATAAATTATACTGTCGTAATTTGAAGTCAATTCAAATGTTTTCAGTGCGAATTCCTGTCTTAAACTTTCATTTGCATTAATTGCTCTGTTATAATCGGATTTATCACAGATTACGGTAACATTCTTGTAATTCTTTGCACCTGCTCTTAAAAGTGCAACCCCGCCTATGTCGATGTTTTTGATTAATTCATCGACATTATCTGTTTGTTGTGCAATTTTTTCAAAGGGATAAAGATTGACTACAACCATATCAAAGGGGCAAATATTAAGCTTTTGAATTTCTGAAACTTCAGTTGATTTGGTTACATCTGCAAGAATTCCGCCAAAAATTGCAGGATGCAAAGATTTAACTTTACCGGATAACATTTCCGGAAATCCTGTAACCTCAGAAACTTCTGTTGCCAAAATTCCGTTTTTCTTCAACAAATCATATGTTCCGCCCGTTGAAACAATTTCAAATTTATTCTTAATCAACTCTTTTGCAAAATCAACAATGTCATCTTTATCAAATACGCTAATGTAAGCTCTTCTTCTCACTTCTCACCTCTCACTTCTCACTTTATACTATCATAAATATTAAAAAAAATTTACCCCCTATTTGAAAAATAACTTGTTTATGTAACAATTATATTAAGCTTGAGATAATAGCAAAATTAGTAGTATTAGAAATATAAAGGAAAACAAACAATGGCAAGACAGACCCCTCTTGAGAGGATTAGAAACATCGGAATTGCGGCTCACATTGATGCCGGCAAGACCACAACCACAGAACGTATTTTATTTTATACGGGGAAAATTCATAAAATCGGCGAAGTTCACGATGGTGCAGCCGTAACCGATTGGATGGAACAAGAACGTGAAAGAGGTATTACAATTACTTCCGCAGCGGTTACATCTTTTTGGAAAAATCATCAAATCAACATTATTGACACACCGGGGCACGTTGACTTTACAATCGAAGTTGAACGTTCTTTACGTGTATTAGACGGTGTTGTTGCCGTATTCTGTGCGGTCGGCGGTGTCCAATCGCAATCAGAAACAGTGTGGAGACAGGCTAACAGATACGAAGTTCCGCGTATGGTTTTTGTTAATAAAATGGACAGAGTCGGTGCAAACTTCTACAGAGTTGTTGAACAGGTTAAAACCCGTCTTGGCGGAAATGCTCATCCTATTCAGTTGCCGATTGGTGCCGAAGATCAAATGAGAGGTTTAATTGACCTTGTTGAAATGAAGGCTCATATTTATACAAACGATTTGGGAACTGATATTAAGATTGAAGAAGTTCCCGCAGATATGGTTGAAAAAGCTAAAGAATACAGGGCAGAATTAATCGAAGCGGTTTCCGAATTTGATGATGATTTAATGATGAAATTTATGGAAGGTGAAGAGCCTGCTGTTGCTGAAATTAAAGCAGGTTTAAGGAAAGCGGTTTGCGAAAATAAAATCGTTCCCGTAACTTGCGGTACAGCATTTAAAAACAAAGGTGTTCAGCTTTTGTTAGATGCAGTTGTAGATTATATGCCTGCACCAACTGATGTTAAAGCTATAGAAGGTGAACTTGAAGATGGAACAAAAGTTGAAAGACATTCATCTGATGATGAACCTTTTGCGGCACTTGCATTTAAAGTTATGACAGACCCTTATGTAGGCAGATTAACATTTATGCGGGTTTATTCAGGTAAGTTAACATCGGGTTCATATGTTATAAACTCATCAAACGGTAAAAAAGAACGTATTTCAAGACTTGTACAAATGTACGCTGACCAAAGAAACGAAATTTCAGAGGTTTACGCAGGCGATATTTGTGCAGCAGTCGGTTTAAAAGATACAACAACCGGTGATACTTTGTGTGATGAGAAAAACCCTGTAATCTTGGAAAAAATGACATTCCCAATCCCGGTTATCTCGGTTGCTATTGAGCCAAAAACTAAAGCTGACCAGGATAAGATGGGTATTGCACTTCAAAAACTTGCGGAAGAAGATCCTTCATTTCAGGTTAAAACAGACCAGGAAACAGGTCAATGTATTATTTCCGGTATGGGCGAACTTCACCTTGAAATCATTGTTGACAGAATGCTTAGGGAATTTAAGGTTGATGCAAATGTAGGTAAACCTCAGGTTGCTTACAGAGAAACAATCAGAGGAACAGCAGATCAGGAAGCTAAATTCATCAGGCAATCAGGTGGACGCGGTCAATACGGTCACGTTAAGGTTAAAATTGAGCCTGCCGAGGAAAATGCAGGATTTGTATTTGAAAATAAAATTGTCGGCGGTGCTATTCCAAAAGAATACATTGAACCTTCAAGAAAAGGTATGGAAGAAGCTCTTGAGGGCGGTATTCTTGCAGGGTTCCCTGTTATTGATGTTAAGGTTACATTGTACGATGGAACTTATCACGACGTCGACTCTTCCGAAATGGCTTTTAAAATCGCCGGTTCAATGGCAATGAAAGATGGTGTAAAAAAAGCTAAACCATGCTTGCTTGAACCGATGATGAAGGTTGAAATTGAAGTTCCTGAGGAAAATACAGGTGATATTATCGGAGATATTTCTTCCCGCAGAGGACGTATCGAAGGTATGGAAATGATTGAAGGAACAGGTATTCAAAAAGTTAATGCAATTGTTCCGCTTGCCGAAATGTTCGGTTATGCAACCGATATACGTTCAAAAACTCAAGGAAGAGGTACTTTTTCAATGGAGTTCAAATGTTATGAACAAGTTCCTTCCAACATTGAGACAGAAATAATTGCTAAGTCAGGTGCAGGTAAAGAGTAAATCTGACTGGTATTGTTATTACTAAATAATGTTATGTTACGCTGAAGCCCTGAAATAATTTCAGGGCTTCAGCGTAACAGGTTTGTTCCGGAACCCCGATTGAGACTAATGCACAAGTCCTGCTTGATATTAAGTTTTGTTATATTTTTTGCTTTTTAAAGCAAGAAATATTTTTTACTGTTTTTAAATATATGTGTATATAGTAAGGAATGTAAAATGTTTTTGTCAGTAGGTTCAGTCGGATATTCCGTTCAATGTCCTCAAAAAAATAAACAACAATATAATAATTTGTCTCATTATTCTTTTCAGTCTCAACCTTCTTTTGGTAATAAGCCAATGGGAGTTTTTGATATGTGTGCATTAATAACTCACATACTTATTCAAATTATTCCTATATATAAAGGTTTAACATCAACAGACCTCGAAGATTTTGGTCATGCTTGTTTTGATAAGCTTTACATTGATGCTGTAGAAGCTCAAGTAAGATGTGCACTTTATTCTTTAGTGCGTGAAGCTAATATACCACAGGAAGAATTTTCAGCTTTTAGTAAAAGAACAACACCTTATAGTATCGTAATGCCTATAATTCGAGCAATATTCAAGAATAGAATGATACAACATAATTAAACTTTCTTGCATAAATCCCATTTCTTTTGTAAAATAAACTTGAGAATAGGGGGGATTTTATGGTAGAGAGACAAAGACCGCCTGAGCAGGATGCGGTTGAGAGAAGAGGAAATTTTGAAGCTGTAGAGAGCAATCTGACAAAAGCTCAGGTTAAACTTGAAGCACAGAGATGTTTGCAGTGCAAAAATGCACAGTGTATAAAAGGTTGTCCGGTCAATATTAATATCCCTGAATTTATTGCAGCATTAAAAGAAGATAATGTTGAAAAGGCAGGCGATATTATAAGAGAAACAAGCTTGCTGCCTTCTGTTTGCGGAAGGGTTTGTCCGCAAGAGAGACAATGTGAGGGTAAATGTGTTTTGGGCATAAAAGGTGAGCCGATTGCAATCGGGGCTTTAGAAAGATATGTCGGAGACGAGTCTTCTGCTCATAACCCTAAAATTATTCCATCAGGAAAAAAGGTTGCAGTTGTAGGTTCAGGATGTGCGGGGATTACGGCAGCAGCTGATTTAAGAAAAGCAGGGCATGAAGTTGTAGTTTTCGAAGCTTTGCATAAACTCGGCGGAGTTTTGCGTTACGGAATTCCTCCTTTTAGATTACCAAGAAATTTTTTGGACAGAGAAATTAATACGCTTAAAGAACTTGGGGTAAAATTTAAGACTAACGTAATTGTAGGAAAATCAATCACGCTAAAACAGTTAGAGGAAGATGGTTTTGATGCTATATTTATATGTTCCGGTGCAGGTTTGCCTAAAATGCTCGGTGTTTCAGGGGAAAATTTAAATGGGGTTTATTCTGCAAACGAATTTTTAACACGTGTTAACTTAATGCAGGCACACGAAAAACATACTCCGACTCCTTTAAAAGTTGGTAACAAAGTTGCTGTAATCGGAGGCGGAAATGTTGCGATGGATTCTGCAAGAACTGCTGTTAGGGTTGGAGCAAAAGAGGTTTATATAGTTTATCGAAGAACAGAGGCTGAACTTCCTGCAAGGCTGGAGGAAATAAGACATGCCAAAGAAGAAGGGATTATTTTTAAACTTCTTCATGCACCTATCGAAATTCTCGGCGAAGATGGTTATGTAAAAAGCATGAAGCTTGAAGTTATGGAGCTTGGCGAACCTGATGAAAGCGGCAGAAGAAAACCTGTCCCGACAGGAAAAATTATTGACATGGATTTTGACACGATTATAATTGCCTTAGGAACAGGACCTAATCCTATTATCCAAAAATCTGCACATGCAGACGGTATTGAAATTCAGACGGATAGAAAAGGTTATATAATTGTTGATTCTGAAACCAATAAAACTTCTGTTCCGATGATATTTGCAGGCGGTGATGTCGCACCTACGGGGGAATCTAATGCTATTAACGCTATGGGGGCAGGCAAAAAAGCCGCAAAAGCAATTAATGAAATGTTAAAGTAGAACTTTGATAATTAAATAAGGGTAAGCCTGAATAACCTTCCTCTTTTTGAACGACTACAAATCGTTTTAGCAAGAAGAAAGGAGGTGATTGAATTGGTTATAAATGAAAAAGAGCTAATAATAATCTTATTGATATTATTAACTCTTCTTAACCAATAATGGGCTTTTAAAGAGAGGAGTGCAATCCTCTCGCCCTTTTTATATTATAACACTTTATTTATAAAATTCAAGATGAGGATTAATATTTTGAAAAAATTTTTAATTTCTTTTTTAATCGTTAATTTTTTAGTTATGCCTGTTCTTGCTTTGGAGTTTGATACTTCTCTTGATGATAAAGCAAGGAGAAATTATACCCCTGATAAGATTGAGGACAATATGGCATTGCCTGCATTGCCTAAAATTTTAGATCTGACCGATGAACCTGTACTTAAAAATACTAAACCGGTTTCTAATAAAAATTCAGTTAAATCCATCGGAATTGAGAAAAATTTTTCCCTGAAACCCGAGCAAAATTATGCTGTTCTAAGGAAAGGAACCAAAGTAAGATTAAAGCTATTAAATAATATATCCGATTTAACGCAAAAAGGTACTAAAATTACCTTTGTTTCGACATATCCGGTTACTACAACTTATTTTACAATTCCGATGGGAACGATTTTCAAAGGTGAAATTATGAATTCACATGGTCCTCAGTTTTCGGGTAACGGTGGATTAATCGTGGTTAAAATTACGTCAATGGTGTTAAACGGAGAAATTCAACCTGTTAATGCTTCTGTTGTAAAGGCTGATTCTAAGATGATTTTTCTGAATAATATTAAAGGCAAGAGGAAATATTTGACAAGCATGGTTAAATCAACCAAACCCGGATTACAGTTTTTTAGGAAAATGCTTAAAGTTACGGGTAACTTAGTAAATGACGGTTCGAGCATAATTTTAACTCCGTTTTCACTTGCAGTAGGGGTTTTGGCAGCAGGCGGCAATATCATAGTTTCGCCTGCACTTGCTATGTTTTATAAAGGTTCTCCTATATTTATCAACAGCGGAAGTGAATTTGAGGTTAAATTGTTGCAAGATACTTTTATATATAAATAATAAATGGGTTTAGAAATTAGATGAAGAATTTTAAAAATCAAATAGATTTTTTCCTGAGGCAGTATTTAGGTTTTTCAAGAAAAAATTACTCAGAGAAAAATGAAAGTAAGGAAGGGCTTTTTGCACAGCAAAAAGCCCTTGAAAGAGAACAGTATTTACTTGAAAAATTTGGACTGGAGACTTTAAAATCAAATTCTACCCGACAGAATTATTTGGAGAATTTGTATACGGTTGATTTACTGGAGAGATTTTTTGAGCTTGAATTTAGGGATAATTTAACTGTATTGGATATAGGGTGCAAGAATTGGTGTTATGCAAGAGGCGAGTATTTTTTCTTTAAGAGATATTGTAAAAATTTAATTTTAGATGGGATTGAGATTGATTCAAACAGATTATACACAAATTTTTATAACAGGAGAGAGGTTGCCAAATTTCATATAAAGGATTTGAAAGGTGCCAAGTATATTTCAAAAGATTTTTTGCGGCATGATAGAAGATATAACTATATTATGTGGTTTTTGCCTTTTATTATTAAGGAACCTATGCAAAAATGGGGGCTTCCCGATAAATATTTTCAACCCGAGAAAATGTTGTCGCATGCTTATGAATTATTAAACTCAGGCGGGAATATTTTTGTAGTTAATCAAGGTTTGACAGAATATAATGTTCAAAAAGGACTTTGCCAAAAATTAAATATCCCTTTTATCTTGCTTGGTGAAGTTAAAAGTGAGTTTTTAAATTATGAAATTCCAATGTTTGCAATGGTATTAAACAAAAACTAAACTAAATCAAATAAGTCTTTTGTAGTCTCGTCCATAATTTTCTCCAAATTGTTACGGTTTTGCTAAGGTCGCATGCTCTAATAATTTACAAAACTCAACACGGGTTTGTTAATTTTTTTGTTTATAGTATTATTGATATTGAGATTACACTGGTTTGATAGGTTTGCCCTAGTCTTAGGATGAAACCGTGTAGTCGGGTATTACATATAATTATAAGGAGAAAACCCGATGCCTACAGCGTCAATGATTGAACTTTTAGAAGCAGGTGTGCATTTTGGACACCAGACACAAAGATGGAACCCTAAGATGAAACCGTATATTTACGGTGCAAGAAACGGTATTTATGTATTAGATTTAAGAAAAACAACCGATTTGCTTGATGAAGCGTATGCTGTTGTAAGAAAATTTTCAGCACGCAATAAAAATATTCTTTTTGTAGGTACAAAAAGGCAAGCTGCTGAAGTAGTTGCCCAAGAAGCTCAAAGAGCAGGTATTTACTATATCAACAGAAGATGGTTGGGCGGTTTGTTGACAAATTTTGAAACAATTCGTGCCCGTGTTAATAAATTAAGAGAACTTGAAGAATTTATCTCAAGCGGCCATATCGAAAAATTGCCTAAAAAAGAAGTTGCACAGCTTCAACGCCAATTGAACAAATTAAGCAAAACTTTAGGCGGCATTAAAGAAATGAGAGGCTTACCCGATTTGATTTTTGTTGTTGACCAGCAAAAAGAATTAATCGCTATTCAGGAAGCTAATAAATTAAAAATCCCTGTTATCTGCCTTGCCGATACAAACGCAAATCCCGATAACATTGATTATTTAATTCCCGGTAATGATGATGCAATACGTTCCATTAAACTGATTTCGTCTAGATTGGCTGATGCTGTTTTGGAAGGCAAACAGCTTAGAGAAAACAATGCTACGGTTAGCACAGCAAAAGCTCCTAAAATCAAGAAGATGGACGACACTAAAGAAACTGTTGCAACTGAAGAACCTGTAGATGCTGTGGAAGCAAAAGAACAGGTGGCGGAAGCAGTTGTTGTGAAAACTAAAGAAGAAACAACAGAAGACTAATAAAGTGAAATATGTGAAAAATGAAAAGTGAAAAGAAGTTTAAATCCTTTCACGTTTCACATTTCACCTGAACATAAATTTATAAATTTAAAGAAAGGGTGTATAAAATGGACATAACAGCACAAATGGTAAAAGAACTTCGTGAAAGTACAGGTGCAGGCATGATGGACTGTAAAAGGGCACTTACCGAAGCCGAAGGCGATATGGAAAAAGCAACGGAAGTCCTCCGTCAAAAAGGTATTTCTTCTGCAGAAAAGAAAATGGGAAGAATTGCAGCGGAAGGTCTTGTTGCCACTGCTATTGAAGGCATAAAAGGTGCAATGGTTGAAGTTAATTGTGAAACAGACTTTGTTGCCAAGAATGAGGAATTCAAAGAACTTACTCAAGCTTTGGCAAAAGGAATCGCTGAAGGTGATGCTAATACCGTTGAAGAACTTTTGGCTACAAACTGTCCGGTTCTCGGTAAAACAATCGAAGAAATGATTAAAGAAAAAATCGCTACAATCGGTGAAAAAATTACCGTAAGAAGATTTGAAAAATATGAAGGTAACCTTACAACCTACGTTCATAACGGTAAAATCGGTGTTATGCTTGTTACCGATAAACAAGATGATGCCGTAACAAAAGATATTTGTTTGCACATAGCAAGTTCAGCACCTGAATTCTTGTCAAGAAAAGAAATTCCTCAATCAGTTATTGATGAAGAAACAAGGATTGAAATGGGCAAAGAAGATTTGCAAAGCAAACCTGAACAAATCAGAGCAAAAATTGTTGAAGGCAGAGTTAACAAACTTATGTCTCAAAGATGTCTGCTTGAACAACCGTTTGTTAAAAATCCTGATGTTACAATTCAACAGCTTGTTGAAGGCAAATTAATAATCAAAAAATTTGACAGATACGTACTCGGTGAAGGTCTTGAAAAACGCAGCGAAAACTTTGCCGAAGAAGTTATGAATCAAATGAATAAGTAAACGGTAAATATTACATATTACATAGAAGCAAAAGGTAATTTAAATGCCTTTTGCTTTTTTGTTTTTTGCAATAATTGTTAAGATTTTGTAATAAAAATAATAGAAAAATTAAAGAATGTAATTAAAAAAGACGATAGAGAATATGTAATAAAATTTTACAGGAATATGTTTACTAAGAAAATAATGGAGGCACGAAAATTATGGGTATGTCAGCATCACAAATGAGATATTGTATGCTTGCAGGAAGAAAGGCAGACGTCGAGTTTCAAGGACAACAAATTAACCAACAAAGAACCACATTGGCTACGCAGTCTTCTGCATATAATACTCAACTGTTGGATTTAGAGGTTCCAACACCGCCAAGTTCGAGTGATTTTGCAACAACAACTTACACTTTTACTTCGGACAATCAAACAAGAACAATTACCGGAACTGAATATGATTCTGCAACAGGAACATATACAGTTAGTTACACAACTTCAAAAATTGCATCTCAAGGAAAATGTTCGGGTTCAGGACTTTTTGTAAGTGAAACCACTGATCCTAATAACACTCCTAATGATGCTTCGGATGATGTAACTATTTATAAAACAAATAGTGGAAAAATCTTAACTAAATTAGCGACCAAAGTTGTTAACAGAGAAACCGTAATCGCAGATTCAACTGATGCATCTAATATTGCTTTAATAAACAAAGATTGTGGCAAAACCGGTATTGCTTATTACAAATATGAATCCGATGGTGTAACAAAATATGTAACGGAAGCAGAACTTTTGGCCAAAGTAAATACAATTAATGACATATCAATTTATTATGTAGATACTGATGCCGAAGTGCCAGAAACCGGTCAAATTACAGGGGTACAAGTTGAATGGAGTAGTACAGGCAGAATGACATCTATAACCGACTCTAATGACAAAACTTATAACTTGAATGTTTCTACTGAACAAGATGAAGCTGCTTATGAAGATGCAATGAATGAGTACGAATATCAAAAATCATTGTATGACCAAAATATTGAGAATATAAATTCTCAAATAGATATAATCCAATCTCAAGACAAAAAACTTGAATTAAAACTTCAAGACCTTGACACACAACAAGAAGCATTGAATACAGAAATGGATTCAGTCAAGAAAGTTATTGACAAAAACATTGAACATTCATTCAAAGCATTCGGATAATAAGAAAAAATCTCAAGGCAAAAAGCGAAAGGAAAACAACCTTTCGCTTTTTTTGAATATTTTGAAATATGTTGCAAAAATCAAAAAAGTATGGTATAATTAAATATATGAAATATACAGTTATAAAAACTAAAGAAGCAATAAAAGATATCAGCAAAATCAATTCGGATTTTATTGAAGATTTAGATGAAGATATTGAACTTATAGAAACAGAAGGACTTGATTTTGTTGTTTCAAGACCGCTTGGAAATCAAGTTTTTGAAATAAAATCAAATAGAGTGCGTGCTTTATTTGGATTTAAAGAAAATAAATTAATTGTTATTACGGTAATTTATCTTAAAAAAACTCAAAAATGTCCTAGGGATTTAATTTTAAAAGCAAAAAAGTTACTTGATAACTGGAAACCATAGGAGGTATAAAAATGAATGAAGCAGCTAATATAAGAGCAAAAAAAATAAAAGAATATAGAGAGCAAAATAACATTCAAGAATTCTCTACTCCTGAAGAATATTATCAATGGTTAGCAACACCGGAAGGTAAAAAATACACAGAAGCTATTGAAAATATTCGAGATGAAGTTAAAGGACGCGGCGGACGCAGGCTAAATGCAGGGCGTAAAAAACTTTATGGTGATAGAATTGCTTTGAACAAAAGAGTTCCAAGTGATGCTGTTGTTATTATTAAGGATTTCTCTAAAAGCCGTCATATTAGTGAAAATGAAGCAATCACAGAACTTATCAGAGCTGGTTATCAAGCTCTTGAAAAAAAACAAAGTATTGGTTGATATATTCTATTTTTTCAACGCCTCAATTTGTGCAACTTCTTTTTTACTGAGCAATATAGCACCGCCTAAAAGTTTCGCATTTAATACAATTTGAGCATAAGATTCTGCAAGTTCAAGTTTTAAGTAGGCTTGCTCTAAGTCGATATCACCGACAATAAAACCGTGATTTGCCATTAAAACGGCATTGTATTTATCAAAATACTCAGCTGTTTTTTCCACAAGCTCTTTGGATGACGGAAGTGCATAATCCGCAAGCGGAATTTTACCGAAATAATAAACGTTTTCTGCCATAACGGGTTCTTCCAAACCTTTTCTTGCAGCTGCAAAAGAGCTTAAAAAAGTAGGATGGACGTGGATTATTGCGTTAATATCAGGGCGTTTTTTATAGAATTCAACGTGAAGCATTTTTTCACTGGATGCTTTTTTCTTGCCTTCGACTACCTTTCCGTCAAAATCAATTAAGATTAAATCTTCATAAGCTAAATCCCCATTTGAAGCTCCTGATGCCGTAATAATTATCTTATCTCCGTATCTTACAGAAATGTTGCCGGAAGTTCCGGGCGAAAAACCCTTTGCGTCAATTATATCACCGTATTTTATTAATTCGTTTTTAATTTGTTCTGATTTCATAAAGCTCCGTCAACTATATCAATAACTTCTGCTTTTTCAATTCCGTCATCTTCAGGTATTGTTTGGATGAAAGAATTACTATTATTTCCTCTTGCATTGTTCCCGTCTTTATCTTTACCAAAAGTATCGGGATTTTTTATAACCATTTTTTTGTATTCAACAGATGAACCTTTTGCATCCAAGTGCATTGCCATTGTAACAAAAGATTGTTGTCTTATGGTATCATAACCTATGTTTAGTTTAACATCATCCGGTCCTATTGCAAAGAAAAAAGAATTTTCCTGAAGCATTTTTCCATCCCAACTGTCTTGAGATAAATTAAGCGAACCCAGCCAGGATAAAGTTAAGTATTTACAAATCCTGAAACTTTCTCTTAAATAGACATTTGAACGTCCGTATACATATCTGTCAAAAAGGAATGGCGTTTTGTCATCATATGCGGATAAGAAGTAACCTAAGTCCTGCATCCAGTACTTATATTGAGTGTGCAGTCTCGGTCCTATTCTTCCGATTAACTGGGTGTTACCTGTTCCGTAAACAGCGGCATTAACCTGACCTACAATGTCAAATTGGGCATTTATCGGACTTTCATACATATTGCTAAACTTGTACAAAGTTTGTGCAACTTCAGCCATATATTTAAATCTGGTTGTTCCTACATAGCCGTCATTTTCGAATAAGTCGCTGTTTGTTGGTCCGTCTTGAGCATAAGCACCTGTTATACGCTGAGTAAATACCATATCCATATTTTTCATAAGAAAATCCTTATGCGGATAACTGTCTTGATAAACTACTTCCGCTAAGAATTTAGGCATTCTGAATCCTAAAAACCAATCGTCCATGTATGCGTTAGTTGCATATTGCAAATGAAGATTATCATCCAGTCTTTGATAACCTCTTGTTATAAAAACTTTATTGGAGGTACCATAGGCAAAATCTGTTTTGTTAGTTCCGCTTTTAAACTTTGCAATAGCACCCCAACCAAGTTTATTATCGTCGGGATTATCCTGATTGCTTTGATAGTTTATTATGGGTACTACTTTTAAAGTTGTTCCTTTCGGAGTATCAAAAACGAAACCGGGTCCTGCGTATAGACCTAAATTCGTAACTGTTCCAAGTTCAGGATAATCCGCTTCGATATAGTCTTTTGCTTTGTTTGAGTGAATTGTTACAGTAGGAAGCGAACAGACCTTTTTGTCGTTAAAATAAATCGTTGCGGGTCTTAGTGTTACTGTATCGTGTTCTTTTTTTGAATTTATTGTCAGGTCATTTGTTTTTATTTTAAATTTTTCACCATGGCTGTCTTTCATAAGATAACTTTTATCTTTATTGTCAATAAACATTGTATCGAGGTCCGGACCAAACATATCCGCCTTAATATCAATCATTGTCCTCTTTGTTACATACATTTGACCTTGTTCCTGAATAATTTTGTCGCCGTACATATAACCTTTTTTAGCTGTTGCTCTGACTTGAAAAGATTCGGTAACAGGATTGTCAAGCAAGGCATTTTCTTCGTTCATGTCGATTTGCATATAATCACCGAACATTTCATTACCACCGCTGATTAATACTACATTCCCGAATGCTTTGATAAGGTTAGAAGTTTGATTGTATATCATTTTATCGGCTTTTAGCGATGAATTATTTTCGGGAAAAGTCATTACGACGTTACCGTTTGCTTCAAGTTCCGTTCTTTCGGCAAAATATTCCATAAAATCGCAATCAAGTACTGCCTGATCTTTTTCAACAGGAGCTTGAACGACCGCTTCTTGTGTTGTTTTAGATTTGTTTCGGCTTTCTTGTATCATTAAGCGGAGTTTTTTAACCGGAGGAATTGTTCCGCCTGAATGCTCTTCAGCCTTTTTCTCCGATTTTTTTCCATAAGAGTCTTTTTTGTCAGAATTATCTTTATCAACAGGTTTTTCTATATGCGGAGTGAAAAAATGTTCCGTATATCTGTTAATATCTTCAAATGCTTCTATTACTTCCTTTTTTGTAGCACTGTCGGAAATAACTTTATTACCTTCTTGGATTGCTAAAGCACAATTTGCCGAAGTAATTAATGTTATTAATAATAAAATAATTTTGATGTCTTTCATACTTTTTCTTCTTTCGCTTTTTTGTAAATGTAATTAAATGTAATTAAGCGGATTATTAGGTCTGCCGTTAACTCTTACCTCGAAATGCACATGGGGTCCGGTACTATAACCTGTTGTACCTTCGTATCCGACTACTTGACCCTTTGATACATATTCACCCGGACTTACACGTGCAGAATTTAAGTGAGCGTATAATGTTGTTGTCGGAATACCGTTAACATCTCCATGATCCAATATAACAACTTTTCCGTAACCTCCATACCAGCCGGAATAGATTACTTTACCGGCGTTAGAAGCTCTTACATTACCGTTATAAGGTCCGCCTATATCAACGCCGGAATGAAAACTTCGGCTTTTGAATATCGGATGTGTTCTCCAACCAAACGGTGAAGTAATTCTTCCGCCAATCGGTTTAATAAATCCTGACACAACGCTAATTCTCGAATCTCTTGCACTACGGGAAATCATGGATTGTAAACTTGCCGACTGTTTTGCCAGTTCTCTTTCCGCACGTTCATAAGTCCCTCTGTCGGTTCTCAGTTTGTTTATCATATTTTGATTTCTTGAAATAGCGTTTTGAATAGATTGCTGCTTGTAGTTTATATTTTTGATTGAACGTGCAAGATATCGTTTCTGTTCTTCGATATTATATTTAAAAAGTGCTATTTCTCTTGCTTTTTGGCGAGCCAGACGCATTCTCCGGTAGTCATTTCTGATTACCAAACCCTCAAAATATAATCTGTCTAAAAAAGTATTAAAGTCTTGTGCCAAGAGCAATAGTTCAAAAAATCCTTTTCTTTGGTGTTTGTAAATTTGTCTTATTCTTCTTTTCATCTGAAAATCAATATCCGAAAAGTCTGAAAGAGCCCTGGAAAGGTTTCTCTCCAAATCGGTTAACTTATTTTGTGCAGTACTGTACTGAATTTTAGAAGTTTTTAAATCAGTTGATGTTGCTTCAAGTTTTTGCTGGTTTTTGTATAATTTATTAGTTTCCAAGTTTTCCAACCACTTTAAATAGTTGATTTTCTGTCTGGTTTGCTTTTGTTTTGCTTGTATATCGGGATGCGTACTCGAATAACCCGGTAAAGCGTTAACAAAAAATACTGTCGTTACCAACAGTAACAAAGTAAATATTGTCTTTATAAATTTATCTTTGCTCACAGTTCACCTATTTTACCAGTATAGGCAACATCATTAAACCTACTGTCCAAGCTATAAAAGTAAACGCAATTATTGCAATTATTATTTTTTGATGTTTTCTGAAAAATTCCATAGTTATTCCTCTCCAAATGCTAATATTATTCTACTATCAAAACATTAAAATCACAAGAAGGTTAACATAAATTGCAAAAAAAGTTAAAATCATGTATTATTGAAAGGTGAAATGTGAAATGTGAAAAGAAGTTGAAGAGAGGATGCGGAAAAATTATACCTGCTTGTTTGCGAATTTATGAGCATTACAAGGCTGGGTACTAGGATAGTAAAATTTTTCTCGCAAGCTCAGAGTTGAATAGTCGAAAAGTTAAAAAGTTGAGATTTATTAAAATTGCACTTATTCACCTATTTACTTATTTACTTAAAAAAACGACATCATAAGGATTTCGTGTGAGGATAAAAAATGCAATATCAATTTTTGAATATTTTTTTAGATCAAAAAGAATTATTGAAACAAGCAAAAATCGGAATTAATACTTTTTTACTTGAGAATAATGCTTCTCAACTTGAAAAAATTTATAATTTTTATAAAAGCGGTATAAACTTGCTTTATGTTAACGGTTTTTTAGGTGCAGGAAAAGCCCAAATCGTAAATTATTCCACAAATTTTTTATCTGCAGATACAATCGTGCTTAAGTATAATTGTTTTAATTCTACGGTTTTAGATGATATTTTGCTTTCTTTTTACAGTGATTTCAAAAAATTATCTTCACAAAATATTATTATTGAGCCTAAAATTAAAACCGAAAATTTTACACAAAAAGTTAATTCTTATTTTTCGCAGATTGAAAAATCTTTTTTGATAATAATAGATTCTTTTGAGGAAGTTTTGGAAGAAAACAGAAAAGAAATTTTGGATTTTATCTTTCACCTGAATTCCATGCAGAAAGTAAAAATTATTATCATAGGAAGAACTTTTGAAAGTAAATACTTCAAAAATATCTCTATTGAATTAGTAACTGTTGATGCTTTAGGCAGGCAGCTTTTTGATAAATATATGAAGGAAGAAAAAATTAAGGCACCAAGCGGAATTGTTGATGAGTTTTATAAAGATACCGGCGGATACTATTTTTTCACAACACTATCTATTAATTTAATGAAACATGAAAAATTATCACTTGTAGATTTTTTGGTCAAGTTAAAGAACAGTTATCTGCCTTTTGACAAATTTTTGGGGAAACAGGCATTGAATTTTCCACCGGTATCTCAAAGAAATTTATTTTGGCTTTTGTCCACGATACGGCATCCGATAAGTATTGAATTATTAAAAACATTAAATCTTTATAATCAAGAAGAAGTTAATTTTTTAACAAAAAATCTTATAATCATTGAGAAGAATTTCAATCTGTATGTTCATGATTTTTTTAAAGAAGCTGTGGATGGAACCGTTCAACCGCATGTTTTGCAAAAATTTCATCAATATATTATTGACTTATATTCAACACAATTGCCTTTAAAACCTTCGAGCCGAGATATTTGCATATCAAGGCAGACTATGCGTAAAGAGATCGAGTATCATAAACTCTTCTTACCTAAAAAACCTAAAGCAATAGAGACACCGACCGTCGATATTAATTACTTATCTTACTCTCAGGCATTTGATTTTGGCGGAAAAACAAAACCTGTAGAGAAAAAAGAAGAAAAACAGCCTCCAATGCAGATTGACTTGCCTCATAAAAAAAATATTGATATTAATTTAGAAAATATGCCTTTTCAGCAACAATCAGCTGAAAAAGTTGATAAAAAAGAAGTTAAACATGAAGCTGCTGCTAAATTAATACCAAATCACCATGATGTACCTCCCGAATATGGAGATTTTACTCTTGATGAACTTATGGAGAAGGCTAAACTCGCCGAAGACAGATATGACTATGCGAGTGTAATTAATATATGTCAAAAAGCCGTTACAAAAAAAGAAGATAAAAATTATCGAACACAATTGCCGATAATTTACACAAAATTGGCTAAAGCCTATCAGAAAAATTCGGATTATGAAAAATCGCTCGAATATTATAATTTGCTTAGGGAATTTTATAAAAAAGCAAAAGATTTTGTCAAAGTGAATTATGTAAAGTTTAATATTGCCAAGATTTTTTATGAAACATATAAAATCGACAACGCAAAAGAATTATTTGTTGAGATAATAAAATCTAAAAATACACTGCCAAGTTTAATGATAAAATGCTACTTGCAATTGGCGAATTTGGAAGAGAGTTTGCCCGATACCGCTTTGAATTATTATAATAAAGCACTTGGACATATTGATAAGACGGTAGGAGTTGACGTTTTATCGGAGCTTTATTTTAAATATGCCCTCATAATGGATGACAGAGGCGAAACAAAAACCGCTATTGAGTTTTATAATAAGTGCATTAATTTGCCTAATGCTGACGTTAACAGATTTCTTTCCGCCGCTTATTCAAACATTGCAACGGTTTATCTAGAAAAAAATGATGTTAATAACGCATTAAAGAATTACCAAGCAGCATATGAAATTGATAAACAAAGTAGTAATATGGAAGGAACTTACTATTCTGCTTCCAAATTAGCGTCAATTTTGCAAAGAAAACATCCTGATGAAGCCTTAGAGTATTTAAATATCGCTTTGGATTGTGCTAAGTTAACAAAAGATGTATTTTATATCGTTTCTGCCTTGCTTGCAATCGGTGATTACTATTACGACAAAAATAAAAACGAAATTGCGTTGAGGCATTACATTAATGCACTTGACCTTGCCGAAAATACTTTCAGTCAGGATAATATCGACAAGATTAATGTCAGAATTAATGATATAAGATTCAGAATAGACATAGATAAATTTGACGAACTGGTCGGACTTATAAGAGCAGAATAATGGATAAAAATAAAATAAAATCCTTAGAACAGTTAAATATATTTTTAAACGAAGATAAAATAAAGCTTTTTGATGAATATGAGCGAATTTTTCTCGAGAAAAATTCGCTCATTAACTTGATTTCAAAAAACGACGAAAAATTTTTGTTTGAAAAACACATTTTTGATTCTCTGGCGATAAATTTGGTTAAACCTTTTAATAATGATGCTTCTTTGCTTGATATAGGAACCGGCGGCGGTTTCCCTGCTGTTCCGATTACGATTTTGTATGATGAGATAAATGTTTTCGCAGTAGACAGTATAAGAAAAAAGATAAAGGTTGTGGAAGAGATTAAGGAAACACTTGGTTTGAGGAATTTATTTCCGGTTTGCGACAGGGTAGAGAATATTAGACAAGAATTTGATTATATAACAACAAGGGCAGTCGCACCGTTGGATGTAATTTTAAAATATGCAATCCCGCATTTAAAAAAAGGCGGTTATTTTATTGCGTATAAATCAAAAAAAGTCTCGGATGAAATTAA
The DNA here is from genome assembly GCA_028694425.1 of Candidatus Gastranaerophilales bacterium. GTDB lineage: Bacteria > Cyanobacteriota > Vampirovibrionia > Gastranaerophilales > Gastranaerophilaceae > JAQVKX01. Next base: position 1,740 of record JAQVKX010000013.1, on the reverse strand, counting down.
ACAAGCTGAAAAGACGATTAAATCGCAAAAAATCAAATTAACCTTTATTCACCATTCACCATTCACTATTCACTTGTTAAAACACTCCGCTGCATTTTGCCGAGCAAAAATTACAGTTCCCTTTTTGTAAGTTAATATCCAAAATTTCATAGCCGTTTCGTTTGATTATCGGCTTGGAACAAGCATGGCAATATGTTGTTGAAGTTTGGGTGTCCAAGACATTTCCTGTATAAACATATTTTAAACCGGTATTTTTTGCTATTCCGTAGGCAAGTAAAAGTGTTGAAAGTTTTGTAGGTCTTCTGTCCATAAATTTATAGGCAGGGTGAAATGCACTAAAATGCAGAGGGACATTATCACCCAAATTTTCCATTATCCATTCACATTCCTGCGTAATCTCTTCCGTGGATGTATTTTCGTCTTCAATTAACAGCGTCGTAAGTTCAAGCCAGCAATTTGTTTCTTTTTTAATATATTTTATTGTATCCAAAACGGGGGCTAAGTGAGCAAGACAATTTTTTGTGTAAAAATTTTCAGTAAAAGCTTTTAAGTCGACATTTGCTGCATCCATATGGGCAAAAAACTCTTTTCTTGGTTCGGGATTAATGTATCCTGCCGTAACCGCAACTGTTTTAATACCATTATCGCGGCAGAGTTTTGCTGTATCGATTGCATATTCAAAAAATATGACAGGGTCGTTGTAAGTAAATGCTACACTTTTGCATCCCAGTTGTTTTGCAAGTTCAACGATTTTTTCGGGAGAAGTCTGGTTAAGTTTTGTCGGGTCGGCTTTTGATTTTGAAATATGCCAGTTTTGGCAGAATTGGCAGCCCATATTACACCCTAAAGTCCCAAAGGACAGTACTTTGCTACCCGGATAAAAATGATAAAGCGGTTTTTTTTCAATCGGGTCAACCGCAAGTCCCGTGTTGTAGCCATAAGAGGTTAGGACAACTGACCCGTTGATATTTTTCCTGATTTGGCAAAAACCCGCCTGCCCCTCGTTTAACTTGCAATTACGGGGGCAAATCGTGCACTGAACTTTATTGTCGTTTAGTATATTTTGATATTTCATAGCTTATATTATAATATTAAGATGTAAAAAAATTAATAGGTAGATTTACTATGAAAAAAATCAGACCCGCATCTGCAGCAGGCAAGTTTTATCCGACTGATAAGTCTAAACTGTTGGAACAACTTGAATTGTTTAAACAAAATAACGTTCATGATTACGAGTGCAATACTCGTGCGGTAATTGTTCCGCACGCAGGATATATTTATTCCGGACAGCTTGCAAGTAACGGGTTTCAGTACTTGGATAAAAATATTAAAAATCTTTTTATAATTGCTCCACCGCATTATGTTGCTGTTAAAAACGTTGCACTGTCAAGTTGTGATGCTTGGTCAACTCCGCTTGGCGAAATTGAGGTTAACCGTGAAATTAATGAAGAGCTGGTTACAAAGTTTAGCTGTGAATTTCAAGATAATGCATTTGAAGACGAACATTCCGCTGAAGTACAGGTTCCTTTTATTCAGACGTACTTGCCTGATGTAAAGATTGTTCCGATTTTGACCGGTCATGATTATGAAAAGATTAAGAAAATAATAAGTTAATACTGGGAAGACAAAGAAAACGGATTTGTAATTTCTTCTGACTTAAGCCATTTTCTTTCTTCATCCGAAGCGAGAAAAGTTGACAGTCTTACCGCCGAAATGATTGAGAATAAAGATATAGAAGGA
>JAQVKX010000163.1 GCA_028694425.1 Candidatus Gastranaerophilales bacterium | reverse complement strand
AAGTGTTCATAAGAATTATAGCCGGAAAATTTATTAAATGAATGGTTAGGCTAGTGAAAGTAAAAACAAAGAAAAATAACGAGTGAAAAATTGTTGTTATTAAAAGTGATTTTTTTCTAAGATGGCTAACTAATTCATCTTCAAGTCTTTCTTTCGAAAATGCGATTAAGAAAAAACCTAATACAGCAATAGCATAAATGGAGTATATTTGAATGTTAGTTTCAAACTTAATAAAATCCAAAATTGAGACCCCAGAATTAAGTTTGAGAATCAAGAGTATTAGAGAAAACAAAGCAATAAATACTCCAATAACTTTGAAATACCAAGGCAAAAATATAATTTTTGGGCTCTGCATAAATGATCGTGAATTAGTAATTACAAATGTACGATATGTTTTCCAAAATCCCAAATTAATTTCCAATTATTTTGCTCTAATATAGAAAATAAGTTATTTGGCTATTTTTTTATATAAATTTGATTCGATAAATTTTATTCTACTTCAAATTTTAGTTAAATATTCTGATGTGTGTCGGCAAAATTTGGCTCTTTGACTTTTGCGAAGAAATGGCTTGTGTGTCGGGCAATAGGCAATGTGCCAAATGTGAGGCGGTAAAAATTCTTTTTTTTAATGTGCGGTGGGCAAAAAATAAAAAACATCGGGTTGGCTTGAGTGTCGGCTTTCTGGTCTTGTAAGTATTTTGTTTTTCTGTCCTTTCACAATGTTTTACTTTCTGTTTTGGTACTGTCGTCTGGTTTTTTACACTTGGCGGTAACGGTTGCAGCTAAGTGTTGTGCGGGATTTCAATGAACCATCACTGTCAAAGTTCCCACGAGCCAAATTTACTAATTGTATTTTAATTTAAAAGAATAATTTTCGCAAATTTAAACACAACGACAAATCTAAATTTGGCGATTGTTAGGAGTGGCGATGCACTTTCTGCTACCGATGCACCCCGCATGACATTTAGGTGCTGTTACCAACTGGGCGTTTTTGTCTGTCAATGGTTTGAGATATACTTAGAATATAGTCTCCCGTTTTCTCTTTCTTAAAAGATTTAGTTTTTTTAGTGTTGGCAAAAAGCGTTGAAAACAGACTGGCTCTTTGGCGGGTTTTGGTTTAAGCATTGGCTATGTGCGACTCGACAATGTGCCAGCCTGTGTGTGATGACTATTCTTTTATTATTTTTTTGAATTCAAAAGTTTTACCATTTTCGAGTTTAATAAGATATACACCAGGTGCAAAATCTCTTGTTTGAACAGTAGTTTTATCAACTAAAATTCCTTTGAAAACTATTTGACCTATTGCATTTAAAATATCAAAGTCTACCTTTCCATTATTGCCTTCTATTTCAATTATTAATTCATTTGAAACAGGGTTTGGATATACTTTAATAACCCTACCTGATTCTACAACTTCAATACCTGTTACAGTTACATTTATAATATTGGAAGGGTCAGAATCACAACCTAACAAACTAACAATAACATAATAATCGCCATCAACAGTTACAGTATAATTTTGATTTGTAGCTCCATTTATTATGCCGTTTTGGTTAAACCATAGATTTCCATTAGGAGAGTCTGACTGTAAAACTAAACCATTTAATGTAATGAGTGGAGTAGTTGGTTTTATATTTACAGTTACTGGCAAAGTTGAAACCGTACCATCACCACATGAATTTGTTCCTTTAACTGTAATGTCTCCAGAAATTGCAGTTGTTCCAAAATCAACAACAATGCTGTTTGTCGTGCTTGTACCCGATGCACCGCTTGGTAAAGTCCAAATATAAGAATTTGCATATGGAATTGTTAGAACTGTATAAGTAACCGAGTTTTGACCCTGACAAACTGTTGTAGTTCCAGTAATTGAACCTGCATTTTGAGGTAATGAATTTACAGTTATCGGTAAAGTAGACGTTGAACCAACACCACAAGTGTTGTGACCCTTAACAGTAATATTGCCTGAAACAGCAGATGTACTATAGTTGACGGTAATGTTGTTTGTCGAACTGGACCCTGTTGCACCGCTTGGTAATGTCCAAATATAAGAAGTTGCATTTGCAATTGTCGGCACAGAATAAGTTACAGAATTTTGCCCTTGACAGACTGATGTAGTACCGGAAATAGTACCCGCACTGCTTGGCAGTGAATTAACAGTGATTACTATTGAATTAGAATATGCCTCACAAATACCACCTAGAGTTTGAATATGTAATGAATAAGTTCCAGCTTGTGTTACTGTGTAAGAATTTGAATTGGCACCAGAGATATTTATTCCATTTTTTTGCCATTGATACGAGAGCCCGGAATTATAAACAGCATTCAAAGTAACAGATCCACCAGTACAAAATGTTGTTGAGCCACCGGCTGAAACGGTAATTGATAGTTGATTGCACGCTTCTTCAAATGCACACCATGCGCAAACCATACCAGACCCGAATAAAGGATCCCATCCAGTAGAACCCAAATCGAAAACTTGTTGTTCGATAATTGAACGTGCTTGTGAATTAGTCAATAGTGGATTTATTGCAAACACTAAACCAGCAACACCAGTAACATGAGGTGCTGCCATTGATGTTCCCTGCCAATTTGCGCCTCCATAATTGTTTGAAGGAAGAGTGGAAATTATTGGAAATCCATTTGAATATTCGCCACCTGGTGCTGAAACATCAATTGTACTTCCATAATTTGAATAAGAAGCGTCAATTAAATATCCACCAGCATCAACACCAACGGCAGAAACAGAAATAACAATTGAATATGCAGCTGGATACCTTGGGCTAGAGGTTGCATCATTACCTGCCGCGGCAATTAAAAGTTTTCCATTATTATATGCGTTTTGCAATGCAGTTTCTAGTGCCGAACTTGGTGCTTCATCACCAAAGCTCATATTTATTACACGTACTTGTGGAATAGTAGCAATATAATTTAAAGCATTCACAATGGCTGCATCCGACAATTCGCCACTACTTGTAGAAACTTTTGCAAAATAAATTGTATCATTTAAAATTCCTGCAACGCCTAATCCATTATTAATTGTAGCACCAACTGTACCTGAAACATGTGTTCCATGTTCTTGTCCAACTTCTGGTGATGGGTCACTATCATTCATCGCAAAATCATAGCCATACCAAACAGTATTATATAAATCTTCGTGATACCAGTCAACAGATTCATCGATAATAGCAAGCCAGTTGTTTGAACCTCCAGTGAAATAGCACCAGACGCTATCAGCCATTATTACATAAGGTCCCCATTGTTGACTATAGTAATATGGGTCATTGGGTTCGCAACTGCTTTGTTTAAATATTCCAACAGGCTCAGCATATAAAATAATGCCAAGTTCTTTTGCATTTTCTACAATAGACAGCACCTTGTTTTTATCAGCGTTAGGAACTTCAAAAACGTAAAAATTTTGCAACTCTGGAAACATACTTTTTTCAACAACAAGAGTCAAAGAATGTTTCTGCAAGAAATCTTTTATTATACCGTTTTCTAATGTGTAATTTTTTTGCAATTCAATTATTATTTTTTTGCAATTTACGTTATTCCAATAGGTTTCATTACTAGCGTTTTCCACAGCATACCAATGCTTTTCATCATCAATTGTTACTTTCTTTTTCAAATCAAAATTATAATTATTTTCAGATAATTTATTTAGTTTGGATCTGTCTGGTAATTCATCTACTCGAAAAGTGGTGACATTACTAATACTATCTTTCTGAACCGAAATAGGTTTCTTTTTAGCAATTTGTGCAATACAAAAAAGCTCTGCAAAAACAATAAATACAAAGAAAAGTAAAATTTTTTTCATGAGTTTAGATTTAAAAGGTTATTATTAATATGAGTAAAATTTTTTTGCAGCATGGTAAGATTTGGCTCTTTGACTTTTGCGAAGTATTGGCTTGTGTGACGGACAAAAGGCAATGTGCCAAATGTGGGTCGGCTTTCCACTTTTCTTTCTTGAGTGTAGACAAAAAAACTAAATCTTTTTTCATCATTTTCATTTCATTTTTTATTCTCAAACCATTTTTGTCTGTCATTTTCATTGTCGCTGTCTTTTCTTCGCCTTGTTGGTAACGGATAGCGGTATGTTTTTGTTGCCGATTTCGGAGCACGTCACTGTCAAGCCACGATGAAGTTTGAAGCGAGCCACAGCCGTTGATTTCAGCACTATCTAGGCAATAAAATATACCGCATGTTATGGGCTGGTTATCTTTCTGCATTTTTCAATTTGTCTTTATATTTTCTATATGTCAAATAATACAAACAAACAGAAACCAAAATTAGTGAAAAGTCCAGTAATAACATTAAAAAAGCAAAACTGTTATTCTCGAATTGCAAAATGTTCTCTTTGAAGCATGTTGTTAGAAAAATAATTATCTGAAAACCTAAAATAAACCAATAAAATATTTTGTAAAAGTCAGGAAGAAAATCACATATGTTTTTATTGTCAGAATTGTAAAGTTTACCAAATATATCTTCATATTCTCCGTTGGTTAAATACTTCTGTCTGATTTTTTTGTTTAAATGTTGGTCTCTACGAAAACCATATCCTAAATTAAGGATAATTGCTATTAGCAAAGTCAAAATTGCAAGCACAATAACAGAAGTTATTAATAATGTTATAAGAGAGTATAATTCAATATCATTAATTTTTCCTACTACGGTTTGTATTGCTGAAATTTCAGAACTAGTATGAGTATAAATATAACCGAATACGCCAAAAATTGCAAATAATGCAATAAGGAATTGAATAAAGATGCCTTGGTGATGATTTTGGTTTTCTGCAAATTGCGAATGAAGTGTATCTAAAATTTTATTCATGTTCTCTTTATTATCATTATTATTACTCATGGTTATAGAATTTAAAATTGAGAAGGCAAGTTTCTTTTTTCTCGCCTTCTCAATTAAAACAACTTTTTAATTTAATAATTTAGTCCATCTGTTAAAACTTTGAAACCTGCAATATTCTTCGCCGCCTCAATCGTTTTTTCTTTATCAGTATCAAACGAACCTTCTTTACTTATGCTACCACTAAATACAAATTTTGCTTTATA
>JAQVKX010000162.1 GCA_028694425.1 Candidatus Gastranaerophilales bacterium | reverse complement strand
AAGTTACAATTTGGGGTGATTTGCTTGCCTGCAGTGTAATTTGCACCATTCCGACAATTTGTATTTTTCTTATCGGAAAAAAATATTTTATCAATGATTTGCTGCAAGGAAGTCTTAAAGAATAAGTATTTAGCCATGTGGCTAATTTAAATAATCAGGCAAATCTTTTATGATTTAGAACGTTTACACTATTCAAATTCAACTTTTATTTCAGGATTAAATATGCACAAAATAATTAATTCCATAAATGAAGATGAAAAATATTTAAAGAATAATTTTCATGGTAAGTTTTTATTTGTGGATAATATTTCAAGCCTAAAGAGTATTCCTCCCGGGATTGAGCTTTGTGTCCTTCAAACGAATTTCGCTAAATCTGATTTAAAATTGATAAAGAAAATAAAATCCCAAAATCCTGACATAGAATTTTGGATTTGCTCAGCCCCCAACTATTTGTCTAAAGAAAATATCTTAACAGCAAACAAAATAGGTATAAAAACCGTTATTTCTTCCCCCGTTGATTACAAAATGGCGGAAGAATTTTTTAATAAACACAAAAATGTTAATAATTCCGGCAAAACTTTGTCCGACTATAATTATTCGGCTATTGCAAATGCGAAAGTTATGATTGTGGATGACAATATTATGAACGTTGAACTGTTGGAAGAGATTTTATCCGATTTTAAGATTAAAGTTTATTCTTTCTTAAAGCCAAAAGAAGCATATCAGGCAATGATGCGGGAAAAATTCGATTTATTCCTGCTTGATGTCATGATGCCGGAAATGTCCGGATTTGAGCTTGCAAAGAGAGTTAAGGATACTCCACACAATCAAAATACTCCGATAATATTCATAAGTGCATTGTCTGATTCCGGAAATAAAATAAGAGGTTATGATTTGGGTTCTTATGCTTATATTGAAAAACCTTTTGATGTAAATATAATCAAATCACAGATTTTCAATGTTTTGAAAAATATTAAAACCCAAGAAATGATACATACAAATAAGGAAAATTTTTTTGCCACAATTGCACATGATTTAAAAACCCCTATAAATGCAGGGATTAATGCCCTAAACTTGCTTTTGAACAAAAATGTCGGCGATTTGGAAGAAACTCAACAGGAACTTGTTGAGGATCTTTTAAATTCAACAAAATTTATGCAGGATATGGTTGAAAATATTCTGTGCAAAAGTAAAATGGATTACAATCAAATAGAGCTATCAAAACAGATCTGTCCGTTAAAGAAGTTGGTTGAGCACTGTATCGACATCACAAAGTATATTCTCATCCCTCGCAAACAAAAAATCCGGCTTGAATGTGAGGTTGAGAATACGCTTTTGCCGATAGATTATTTGGAAATGAAGCGTGCTATACATAATTTAATCGCCAATGCGAGTGAATATTCTCCCGATGGGGGAAAAATTTTGATAAAAATTTTTGAAACAGGCACTAACTTAGCTCTTTCCGTGCAGGATTACGGCAGAGGTATCGCACTTGAGTACCAAAAAGATGTTTTTTCTCAATATATGACTATGGCAAAGAAATATAAACGAATCGGTTCAGGATTAGGGCTTTATATAACCAAAAGAATTGTAGAAGCACATGAGGGTAAAATTCTTTTATCAAGCAGAGTAGGCTATGGAACCAAAATAACGGTGATTTTACCGACGTATAACAGGGAGTGAATTAACAAGTGAAAAGTGAAAAGTGAAATGTGAAATGTGAAAAGAAGGCAAGAGGGCAGGAGGGCAAGAAGGCAAGCTTTTCCCTTCACGCTTCACGCCTCACGCTTCACTTCTTTTCACCGCTCAAAAACCTTTCACCCCTTCACCTGTTCACCTATTCACCCATTCACCTGTTCACCCCATAACCTAAATAATTTTCCATTTGTTAAACCGAAGCACCGCCTGCGGTAATTTTTCTCATTGCATTTTGTGCACCGGTTGTATTCTTTGCAAGCTCCATAATAAAATTAATAGCTTCAATATCTCTTGCAATTGCCTCTTTTAAGTTTAAAACTTCTTCCAAATTTAAATCCTTCACCTCTTCGTTTTGAGAATTGAGAAATTTTTGAAGATTTTCCTGTGTTTGGGCATCAAAACCCGGTAAATTCATCTTCATTGAATACCATTTATAAAACTGCTGAATTATATAACAACTTTCCAAAGAATTACTTAAAATAAACATAGGTTCTGTACTAAATGACCATTTTATTTTTTCATCCGATAAAATCGGAATAACAATGTTGAGATATAGTGCCTTTAAACCCGATACAGAACTTATAAACCCTTGTTCATAGCCTATATTTGCCAATGCCCTTTGCACAAAAGGAATTCTGTAAACCTTTGTTCCGTTTTTTTCAACAAAATTAAGAAGTTTTTCAGGATCATTTTCATATTTTTTCAAAATGTTTTTAACTCTGCCTTCAAGTTCTGCCTTTTTATTTTTTGTTAAAGAAGAAATTTCAAGCGAAGCAGCAGATCCGAATGCCTTTTTGGATAAAGTATTTGAATAAACGGATTTTATTTTTTTGCCTGATTTCTTTTTTGAAATTTTTTTTATCAGTTTCTTTAAATTAAGCATACCAACTCCTATGTTTATATAAAAACATTTTAAACAAAATAATTGCCCTTTTTTTAAATGGAAAATGGAAAACCATAATTGATGGTTATATGTGTTCAACCATGACACCCTCACCTCAATCTTCTCCCCTCAAGGGAGAGGAAGACCAATTATTTTTGGAATATGAATGGGAAAATGGAAAATTATTTAGTTTATGGGGTGAACAGGTGAATGGGTGAATAGGTGAATAGGTGAAGGGAAAAGCTTGCCTTCTTGCCCTCCTGCCCTCTTGCCTTCTTTTCACATTTCACTTTTCACTTTTTATGCTAAAATTAAACAATGAAAAATATTTTAATCACAGGAGCATCAAGAGGAATAGGCAAGGCAATTGCCAAAGGTTTAGGGGATAAGTATAACTTATTCCTGACTTCAAGAAACGAAGAATTATTGAAAACTATTGCCGCAGAAACAGGAGCAAAAGCTTACTTTGTCGGTGATTTGTCAAGCCAAAACGATTTAGCCGAATTGGCAAAGTTCATTAAGGTAAACTCCATAGATATTTTGATAAATAACGCCGGAGAATACATTTACGGCGGGATTGAGGAAGTAAATTACGAACAAATTTCACGGATTTTTGACGTAAACCTGCTTGCTCCCGCATATCTTTGCTCAATTGCCGTTAAAAATATGAAAAAAAACGGTTGGGGAAGAATAATAAACATCGGCTCAATAAGCGGCGTGATGGGTGAAGCTTATGCAAGTGCTTATTCAAGCTCTAAAGCGGGGCTTATCGGCTTAACTAAATCTCTGGCACTTGAATTGGCTCAATATAACATTACGGTGAATATCATTAACCCCGGCTGGGTAGAAACCGAAATGGGGCTTAAATCAATTGAAGAAAGCGGTTTTAGTCTTGAAGAAACCTTTGAAACCATACCTCAGAAACGCTTTATTCAGCCCGAAGAAATAGAAAAACTTGTCGAATACCTGATTTCTCAGGATGCAAAAGGTCTAACCGGACAATCAATTAACCTTTGTGCCGGGTTAAGTCTTGGTGTTTGATGGTGTATAATAATCGTATAAAATACCGGTCAATTGATTCTCTATTTCTAATAATTTTTCACGTTGTTCTCGTTGTCTTTCCCTTAATCTTATAGAATTTGAATCTTCACCAATATTACTATTAAGACTGCTATCTATTTGCATTCTTGCTGTGCTGATTTTAGCTCTTATTTGGTCTGCATAAGTTTTTATTGTATTTTCTTTTTTTGCTTCATCTTTTTCATACCAGAAAGTTGTTTTTATACCTTCTAATAGTGAGGGTGCTTGCTGTTCCAAGGTTTTGACTGTAAATGAAGAGTTATCTTCCCAACCCCAAGAAGCTAAGATTGCTGGGGCATAATGCCCCATTGCATTTGCTAACCTATTTTGAAGTTCGGTTATTTTTTCTTCCCTGTCTTGTACACAAGATGCATAATTTCCTAAATCAAACAATTCTTTTTGCGACAATTTTCCTTCACATACGGCTTTTATGACAGCATTTTGTGAATCCAATAGTTCTTTTATTGCTGTGTGGGCAACTTCTATTACGTCCTTTAAAGCATTATTATATTGAAGTTGACAACCATGCTGATTACCACTTTTAAATTGATCAGAGGAATCTTTATTTATTGCGTCTACTGCATTTTTTACCAATCTTTCTGCTTCTGTAATTTTGGCTTTCACTTTTTTATCCATTTCATCCCAAGTAAGCGATGGTGCTTCTTCCGTAGGTGCTGTAGGTGCAACCGGTATCGTTGATTGTACAGTAGGGGCTACAGCAGGAGCAGGTGCATGTGCAGGTGCTGCAGGGGATTGGGCTACTTGTGCAGCTTCGGCTTGAATCCGAGCTTCTTCTGCTAGTCTGGCTGTTTCTTCAGCTCTTCTTGCTGCTTCAGCTCTTGTTTCTTGAGCCAAAATTCTATCTTCTGCTTCCTTCTGTAATCTTTCTGCATCCAATTTTGCTTGTTCTTCTGCTTTTTTTGCTTCGCTTGCTTTGATTGCTTTGTTAAAATTATCTGCAAATTCTCTTTTTGCTGAATCCAAACCGCTTAATAAGTCAAATACTGCCTGTTGTTCCTTTGCTGTTTTTTCTGCTTCAGCTCTTGCGTTTAATGCATCTGAAACATTTCTCAACCCGGAATTTATAATTCTTCCTGCTTTTGCTGCAGCTTTTTTTGCAGCTTCAAGTTTTGCGGATTTTTCTGCTTCAAGTTTTTTTGCCTCTGCTTCTTTATCTGCTTTTGCTTTTTCTTGGGCTTTTTTTCTTGCTTCGTTAAATTTTTCGAGCCATTCTCTAAACCATGATTTTCTCTTACCGGAAATATCCGGTTTTGCTGCTTTTTTGGTTTCTGTTTCATTGCCTCGAGCTTTAAGAGCTCTTTTTACTTTTTCTTCTTCTTCGTTATCTAATGTTCCTAACTCGGTTGCCGGTTCATCTGATACCAATGCCGGAGGTGGAACTCTACGCGTTT
>JAQVKX010000161.1 GCA_028694425.1 Candidatus Gastranaerophilales bacterium | reverse complement strand
TTATATCCTATATAATTAACGTTATACCTTATATAATGAGCGTTATATCCTATATAATGAACGTTATACCTTATATAATGAGCGTTATATCCTATATAATGAGCATTATACCTTATATAATAAGCGTTATATCCTATATAATGAACGTTATACCTTATATAATGAGCGTTATATCCTATGTAATGCCCGTTATATATTATATCGAGGGGATTATATACTACATAACTCCTTGAACATTGAGTTCCGGGGGTTAAGAATGCAGTGTTGAATTACGCATATTATTGCGAAAATCTGCGAAAAACGGGGTATTAAGGGATTTAATAGGCAGCAATATTATTACAAAAAATGCCGTACTGAAATTAGTATACCCCAACACGTCGGGGCTGTCGGTTATTTTGAAGAACTCCTTCCGAGAGGCACTTTTTATACCGTTTTCTTATTTAATTGTACTTTGCTTCTGTTTCTATACTTAATTTATTTTTGAGCGCATTCCAATCTTTTCCGTTAAGCATAATGAAACGACATTTACTTGCACTAACTCCAGCGTAAAAATCACCGAGTTGTCTTTTCTCTTTTGAATCATCGTTATTGTATCTATCGCTTCCCTTGTATTCAATTATGACGATTGTACCATCCGTTAATTTTGCTATAAAGTCGGGATAGAATTTATCAGTTGACGTTTGCAGCCAAAAAGCATAATAATCTTGTCGTTCAAGGTTTCTAATCCAAAATTCTACATTGGGATTTGCGTCAATATTAAAAGCGCATTCTGCTTCTTCATTATTCATATCAGCGATATTATCGTGAAAATGTTTAGAAAATTTGAAAGAACCGTTGTAGTAAGTGTTTGCTGGATAAAGTGATGGGAAGACAAAATCTTCTCCTAATTTAAAGCGGCTGATTTCTTCTTTTACAACTCCGGGTTGAGTGAATAGTAATTCTTCGTAACCCTTTTTCTTTGCCTCTTGGTATAGTTTTAGAATTTTCCTTTTAACAGCGTCTTTTAGTTTGAACCTCATAAATACAAGATGTTCGATATGCAATGAACGGTTTTCAATTAGTTCGTCGACTAAAGCAGAAATGAATACTATAATCTGTGCATAAGGAATCGATTGATGACGACATTCTTTGACAAGCCATTGAATCAATCCTTTTTTATCCATAGTGCTTGAAACAATTAAGGAAGATAATTCTTCTTGAATCGTTGATGCATTGTAAGTATAAGTATTACCTTTACTGTCAACATCAATCAAACCTTTTGTGCCACTGTCAACTTTTGTCGGAAATTCTTCATCAGTTAATGTTTTATCGCAAGCAGCCAGGTTCCAATCAGGTGGGAGCAATACTTCTTCATCAAATACTCTAAACTCACCATCAAAATCAATTAACAGTTGAGGAACTGAAAATACTTTGCCTTGTTTTTGCGGGGATGTTGTTTTGCCGATGAATGATTTTATTTCTTGATATGCTTTCTCAATTTTTTCTTTATCGCTTTCACTCGTAAGTGTATTTTTTATAGCTTCTTTTTCATCTTCTGTAATGTTTTCCTTTATTACAATCGACTTTGTTTCTGTATCAATGTCAATTTTATTTTTTACGATTGTATCAAGCCCGGATAAATCCGGCAGATTGTCTACTTCCACTTGAATATTGCCGAAAAACTTGCCAAGCGTGAATTGAGCCTGGGCAACCTCAATTAAATCAGCTGCTTCTGCTGACGTAAAACCGGCAGAAATGAGTGAATCTTGAAGATTCTTTGCTGTATTGTAAAAGCTATCAGATGAAACAAAAGCGTATGCTTTGTTAAGTTCATTTTTTTCTTTTCTTTTAACATTCGGCATTCGCAGAACACGACCTAAAAGTTGTTCTACATCCTTACTCGAACTTACCTTGGCTACAGAACAAAAAACATAAGCGAAGGGACAATCCCAGCCTTCTTTTAATGCTTGTTTTGTAATTATAAACCGGATTGGTTCATCAATAGCCGATAAATCTTTCCCCTCAATTCCTCTTTCCGTACCGGTTGCAACTGCAATTTGTTCTTCGGGTAGATGCATTGTATTAATAAGAAAATTTTTAACCGTTTCAACGTTTATTGTACTTTCGGTTTGGCTATCGTGCTGTGCCTGGAATAATACAATCGGGCGAATGTATTCGCCGGTATTAGTTTCTTCAGCTTTAGCAATTTCTTCAAGCGATTGCTGCTGTTTAACAGCATTTGATATTGCATTTTGCCATTCATCGGTTGTCAGTAATTCAATTGGCATTTTTATCATATCTTCCGCTTTTAACTCAGCGGCAGTAACACTACAAAGCACATTACTTCTATCGTTACCTTTTGTTTTTGGCGTTGCTGTATATTCAATTATGCAAGCCGGGTTTAATCTTTTTATTACTTCAAATGTTAATTCTGTTCTGGCATTATGCGCTTCATCTATAATAAAAATGGGATTGTTAAGATAGACCACGTTTGCAAGGGAATGAACAGGTATGCTTGACCCATTTAGTTTTTCAAGATTTGCAGTTTTTTCAATTTTTAAATGCTCAAAGTGTGAAGATAAACTTCCGTTTTGTTCATAAACCTTGCGTCCTTCTGTTTTATCGACACGCCATGAAGCAAAAGTTGAAATAATAATTGTAGTATTTGACTGCAACGTTCCTTTTTGAATACTCCTTGCTTCATCTACTTTCAGTATTTCAACGCTGTCATTAAAGTATTGATTTAATGCTTTTCTGTATGGATGGTGTGTATCGGATAGAGCATCGTATGTTTGTTCTAAAATCTGATTGCTTGGAACGAGCCATATTACCAGAGAAAAATCACGGGCTAAATATTCTTTGCACGCAACTCCGACTGAATGAGCCGCCAAGAAAGTTTTTCCTCCGCCGGTTGGTAGACGCAGACAAACATAAGGTATATTTGTAAACCCGGCATCGTTGTAAACACCTTGCCGACCAAAGTTTTCTAACGTGCATTCGGCATATGCTCTGTAAACATCTTTTCCGATAGCGCACTTTTGTAAAAATGAAGTTAGTTTTTCTAAACTATTTTGCTGGTATTTTTTTAACATATCGTTTAACTCACGTTTTTAATTATGAAATTTTTGCTGCTAAACAAGCATATCTGAAATCGGTATCGTTTGGTTGACTTCAACGAAAAGATAGTTTGACTCATTTTAGAATTACTGCACTTATTCCGATTCTTTAATAAGCTAATAAGGTTAATAAAATTATTCATTTTTTCTGTTACTAAGGTTTAAGAACTTAAGCTAAACATGTTAACTGGATCTTTTTCTTCTAACCTTAGTAACGCTGATCTAACCTAATGCAAAAACCTTATTACCTTTTTACGTTTTTGACTTCAACGATATGATAGTTTGACTCATTTTAGAAGTCCTGCACTTTTTAATAAGCTAATAAGGTTAATAACATTATTCTCTTTTCCTGTTACTAAGGTTTAAGAACTCAAACTAAATATGATAAATGGAGTTCCTTCATTCTAACCTTAGTAAACTGACCTATCCGAATACAAAAACCTTATTGCCTTTTTACGTTTTTGACTTCAACGAAAAGATAGTTTGACTCATTTTAGAATTACTGCACTTATTCCTATTCTTTAATAAGCTAATAAGGTTAATAAAATTATTCATTTTTTTCTGTTACTAAGGTTTAAGAACTTAAGCTAAACATGTTAACTGGATTTTTTTCTTCTAACCTTAGTAACGCTGATCTAACCTAATGCAAAAACCTTATTACCTTATTTATGTTTTTGTATTGTCTTCTCATAATATTTAATAAACTTTTCATATTCCTCTGCAAAAGTAACTTTTCGATGATGTTCCGGTTGATTAAGTATATATTTACACACTCTGTCCACGTCAGATTTAGAAACTGAAAATGCAGATGCTGATTCTTGCCAGGCAAATTTTCCCACACACAATTTATTCTCGTTTATAAATCTTGCAGAACTTTCAGCGACTATGTCAGCTAATTTTTCTTCAGAATATTTTGGAGAACGTGATATGATAAAATGAAGGTGTTCCGGATTTGCATATACAGCATATAATTTGGACTCATTGTTGTTGATTATACCTGTTATATATTTTTCAATTCGTTCTCTGTTTTTTTCGTTAATAACCGGTAAACGATTTTTGGTTATAAATATAAAATGCGTATAAAGATTGTTATACTCTATTTTCATTTGCCATCCTTCAATAATCTAATAAGGTTAAAAAAATCTGTTATTTTTGTTACTAAGGTTTAAGACATCAATCCAAACATGATAAATGGAGCTCCTTCCTTCTAACCTTAATAATACAGATTTAACCTAATGCAAAAACCTTAATACGTTATTAATGTTTTTGTACTGTCTTATAGTAATATTATCAAGTTCACGGGTTGCATTTTTCGGCAGTTTTATAATTTTGTTGACGTCAACGAAATGATAATATGGCTCAATTTCAGCGTTTTTGCATGATTCTTTTGCCTTGTTAATTACTCCGACAAAATTTCTCCAATCCGTATAACCCAATGATCTCTTTTTTCATCTTAAACCTTTAACTTATTTTTATTTCCACCGGTATTTGCCTGAATACAATA
The DNA here is from genome assembly GCA_028694425.1 of Candidatus Gastranaerophilales bacterium. Classification (GTDB taxonomy): domain Bacteria; phylum Cyanobacteriota; class Vampirovibrionia; order Gastranaerophilales; family Gastranaerophilaceae; genus JAQVKX01. Next base: position 479 of record JAQVKX010000161.1, on the reverse strand, counting down.
TTTTCTTTTTTCAGTCTTGCTGTACTTAAACGGTTTGCCATCCCGAATATAATTTTATCCCCTTTGTATTTTGGCAGGCTTCCAAGTACTTTACTTGTAAGTACGTTACCGCCGTTTACAGTTTTATCGCCAAGTATTCCGTTAAATAATAAGTAATAAGCTACACCTTTGTATTTGCCTATTAAGGGTGTATCGAGTTTTGCGTTTTCTTTTAACGGTGCCCCGGTTTCTGAAAAGAATATATGATAAGCAAGCTGCTTAAAAGTTACGCCTTCTCTTACATTGCCATATTGATCAAATAACGGTTCACCAAGTTTGCAGTAACGGAAACCGCCGCCAAGCCCTTCAACTTTTTCAGTTGTTCCGTTTTGTTTTTGGATTTCATAACCATTTATAACACATCTTAATCTTTTCGCAGTTACATTTTTTGCTATATCTTCTTCAAGTTCAACAAGAATATACTTTCTTATAACATTACT
>JAQVKX010000160.1 GCA_028694425.1 Candidatus Gastranaerophilales bacterium | reverse complement strand
ACTATTTTGTAACGATTTTGCAATTGCTGCTATTCGCTGAACAAAGTCGGTATAAGAGTAGTACTCCTCATCAATACAAAATGCATTATTTTGAGGATATCTTCTGGTTATTTCCAAAAACTGGTAGGCAATATGTTTACTGAACATAATCATTAATATTTCTCATGTAAAAAATTCGTTAACCATTAAAATTCCTGCATAAAGCTTCAGATTGTGCTAATGCATGTTCATAATTCATTTCTCACCGAGGGTCTTATATATAAATCCGTTACCTCAGCTGTTGCCGACAACTCCAAAGCATTGACTATTATAGATGCAATATCCGATGTTTGTAAAAGTTTTTCGGGATTATAACTTTTATTTCCTGCTGCATACAATTTTTGTTGCATCGGCGTGGCAGTTTGACCCGGATAAACAGAAATGACTTTTATTCCGTACTGATTTACCTCTTGCCTAAGACTATCGGCAAATCCTTTTAATGCCAACTTTGATGCGGTATATAAACTCAAATTGGGTGTCGCCCGTTGAACTGCGCTTGAATTTATAAATACTATCTGTCCATTATTTTCTTTTAATTTTTCCAATAGCATTTTTGTAATTAAAAACGGAGCCTTTGTATTTAAATTAAAATGAAAATTATAATCCTCTATTTTTGAATTGATAACAGGAGCAGGATTAATACAACCAGCTGAATGTATAAGAATTTCTATTTTTGCAAAATCAGAATTTACTCTTTTTAAAAAATCCAAAACTTCACTTTCAACTGCAATGTCGCACTCATAGCTATAGAAGCTCACACCTGCTTTTAACTCTTTTTCTAATAGAATCAGCCTTTCCTTATTCTTTCCAACGCAAATAAGGCTATACCCTCTTTTTGCCAGTAAAACAGCAATGGATTTTCCAATCCCGCTGGTTGCTCCAGTAATTAAGACTGTTTTGTGCTCCTGTTTTGCCATCTCTAACATGCTGATAATAAAGAAGAGTGCTGAAGTTTTTGTGCAGCATCACTTATTACCGGAAAATCAATTCCCGATCTTATAGCGATATCGAGCAATGAATTATCCCCATCAGAAAAATTCAAAATCCATAAAAGAGCCATTTCGTAATCCTTTTGCCGACTCTCTCCTCCAATCTGTCTGTACAAACCGCGTCTTCCAAGCTGAGGTTCCCCTTTGGGATTCAGATTAATATATTTTAAATTGTTTTCAATCAGCATTATCACTTTAAGTAACAGCGTAAAAGATTCGCCTAAGCTTACAGGTTTAACAAAATCAAGGTTATCAGCAGAAGTATGGTATTCGGGAAATTCTCCGTGCGGTTTTCGGGAAAATCTTCCAACCGGCAGGTTAAAACCCGGGGAACAAAACTGTCTTTCATCATATCCATAAGGAGAAAACTCACGTATTTGGGAGTTGCTTTCATTTCTGAGCAGGTACTCCATTATTTTGTCTATTTCTGCATTGCCTCTTCGCGATTTTTTATAATGGAAAGGAGATGTATCGCCCAGCAGAGTAAGTACCAATCCATACTTAATGTGTTGTAATTTATTCTCATTTCTACTCAGCCACGCTATAGAACCAATAGTTCCCGGAATAAACAAAAAGCGATAAGAAAACCGGGTTTTCAATGTTTGAAGAAATCCTGCGATAAAAGTGGCAATTATTATTCCTGACAAATTATCGTTACAAAGCGAGGGATGGCAAATGTGGCAACTTATAAGTACCTCTTCCTTAGTTTTCCCCTGAATAAAAAACTCCCCGTATGTTAATGCCCCGGGTCTAATCTCCGAATCAATTTTTATATGGTAATTATCATCTTTCAGGTTTTCCATTTGGTTGTGAGACATACAAAACCCCCATTGACGATTATGGTACGACGTGCGATAAGGGACCCATTGAGGATATTCCGGTAATGTATAAAGATGTTCTTTTAAACTTTCAAGATCAACTATCTGATCAACCGGTGTACTATAATTCAAAACATGCAGGTTCAAATCACGAAAATTGATAATTTTATCACCAGCCATATCTTTTATCCATGCATCCTTTATATTCCATTCATCGGGTATTTCCCAGTCAAGTACCTTTGTGCCGGAAGGAACCTCAGTTAATTCGAGGGGTATAATCTCTTTCAATATCGCCAGGGTTTCACGAACTCCATTACCGGTAATACTCCTGCAAATCGGATAAAGACGTTCAGCCAACCGATACATTTTCCTCCCCTCTTCTTCAAAATCAATACTATTCAGAATATTATTTGGCACCATAATGAAATTGAAAATGTTATAAGCTACAATAGAAATTCTTTTGTTAATATGCTCCGACACCCCGCATTAACACTAAACATTCGAATTCATATTTTTAACTTCAATTCCTTCAAAAGACAAATTTTCAATAAACGGATAACAAAGGTCTTTTTCGGAAATAATCTTAGGTTTATAGGGGAGTTCTATACCCAGGCTCTTATCGTTATAACGTATGCCACCTTCAAATCCCGGGGTATAATACGACGTATGAAAATAAACCAATCTTGTATTTTTTGTGAGAGTAAGATATCCATGTGCAAAACCTTTAGGCACCACAATCAATAAGTCATTTTGCTCTGATAGTTCAACGGTAAAGCTCTTTAAAAAAGTTGGGGAACCTTTTCTAATATCGATAATATAATCCTGAACTTTACCCTCTATACAACAAATGATTTTAGACTCACTAAAAGGTGGTTTCTGATAATGAAATCCACGAAACGTTAACCGCTGTTTATTGAATGCCTGGTTTATCTGCACAATTTCTTCATTAAATCCGATTTGCCTGAATTCATCTTTGCTAAACAACCTGATAAAATAGCCTCTGCTATCGACAAAGGGAGAAAGGTTGATAATATATGCATCTTGGAGCATTGTTTCCTGAAAAGTCATGATCGAAAAAATTTAGTCTTTCTCTTTAAAAACCATAGTGGGTTTGCGGAGGTTATTCAACTGTTTCAAAACTTTACCAGCAGCATTTTCGCCGCTGATAAACGATTCATCGGTCCAGTGATAACCCCATTCCCCAAAACGCCCGCAATATTTAATATCTGCCTGTTTAAGATAATTATGAACAATCTCAAGGTTTGGAATTCGCTCGAGATCAAAAATGACATTTGCATACGGTGAAATTCTGGCTTCCTGAAAAACTATTTCATCCGACTCGCATAGTATTCCGCACCGTTTTAAATCAGAGATTGTTGGTTCAATAAAGTTGTCGGGTTCTTTATTCAGTGGCTTATATTTTTTGCTAAAATAAATTTCCGCCTGAATGCTCCCGCAATTTTCAGGTGCGTTGTTTGGCGACCATAAATAGGGAAAAGAGAGCCTTGAAAATATAATATTCTGATCATAAAAATAGGTCCAGTGTGCTTTGGAAATATCTTTTCTTTTAACTCCTATATTTACTGTAACACAACTGGTACATGCCAGTTTTTGGGAGGCCTCCAAGACCCCGGTCGGCACCCCTTTAATACAGGGGATCAACTCGGGCAGAGGAACTGAAGATATCAAATAATCGTACCGTTTTGTTTTCCCATTGGTAAAGGAAATCAGTTTCTGAACAGGATCTATTTTAGTTACTTCATGCGAATATTTCAAATTTGCATTGTCAATAAACTGATCAAGAAACCTGACAAAACCACCGTTGCTGGGATAATAAAAGTCGGTTACATAATGCACATTATCGGTACTTGCCGACAACGCCCCGTTTAACACTTCATCAAGGTCGGGTTGGTATAATCTCGGGCCAATCCAGTCAATATCGAGATTTTCTGCTGTGGTTGTATGAAACTTTTTGGTGTATTCCATCGGGAATGTTTCTGAAAATGTTTTTCCGAAGGTTTCCAGCAGCCACTCTTTGTAATTGGTGGCTGTTCTTTTATCTGTTTTCCCTGCTTCAAAAAATTCACGGATAATTTTTACAACCATCTCGTTTGGCAACCCGTGCAGGTTTACCTGTGCCGGGTGCTTTACCCAGAAACCTTTCCAGTAGTTGTTCACATAGGCTTTAAATGCCTCTACTTTACCGTTTACACTATCATGAAATAATTTTCTGATTCTTTTATCTTTTGTGAAAGAGATGTGCGGCCCGTCGTCAAAAATAAAACCCTCCCTCTCGAATGTGGCAGCATGACCGCCGATAAAATCACTTTTCTCGTAAATTGTAGCTCTGATGTTGTTCTTATAGAAATGATGCGCCGCGCCAAAACCCGCCATCCCAGCTCCTATTATTATTATATCTTTCATCTTCAGTTAATTTTGTTTTGAATAGATTGAATTGTTTTTGTAATGCCTGAATCTATGTCGATTTCCGGGAGCCAGCTTGTAATCATTTTTAATAAACTGTTATTACCTACAATATTATGGGAGTGATGTTTACTTGGATCTATTTTGCCCAAATGAATTAAATGTGAACCATTCATTTGGTTGGCTATTTTATATATCAAATCTTTCACTTTTAATGGTTGCCCCGAACAGATGTTTACTGCACCATTGAAATCCGTTTCGACCAAACTGACCAGGGCACGTGCAACATCCTCTACATACAGGTAATCGTAAATTTGATTGCCGTGTGTGGTAAGTACTTTCTCTCCTTTTAAAATGGAGCGAATAACGTAAGACACCAACCTTTTTTCATTTTCATTCGGCCCATACATAAAGAATATCCTGCCCCATGCATAGCCTATATTATTTTTAGTACAAAGCGATGAAACCATTTGGTGGAGTTTGTGTTTGCTTCGTCCGTAAACAGTTTGTGGCTCCAGCGGGGTAGTTTCTTCGTCGTACAGGTAGTCGCCCCACTTGTACTCGGCACAAGAACCTGATACCACCACTCTTTTTCCACCTGCCTCTGCAAATTTTTGGATCAAACCTATACTGATTTCCACCCATGCATTATTAACGGCAGAATTTAGCTGCATACCAGTTTCCATTTTCCAGGCGAGGTGCAAAAGATAATCAGGTTTTATATTATAGAGCATTTGTTCTACCTGCTTAGGCTCTCTTAAGTCGGTTTCAATCCAGTTCACTTTTGTATCCGGGTTTTGTCGTTTTACTTTGTCCAGTGCATAGATCTCAAAATTTTTGTTTTCTAATTCATTTAAACAATGGGATCCAAGAAAAC
>JAQVKX010000159.1 GCA_028694425.1 Candidatus Gastranaerophilales bacterium | reverse complement strand
TTCTTAAGTCTGATTGAATAAAACGAAGGGAAGAACTATCTCTACAAAAGTATTAAATACTGGTGGGCACTAAGTTTCAACCCTTCGTTTTTTATTAAAGCACGAACAAAATCACTAAGCAGGTGGGTTCCCTAACCCACCGAGATAAAGCGAGGGAAAATGAAAACTATTGATTTAGACAAACTAAAAGACAAAGTAAAAAATATTTTTAAAGAAAGCGACGACAGTCATGAATTTTTGCCTATAGTAGCGGAAATTGAAGAAGAACCGCTTAACCCGCTTGGTAGAACAATGTTTTGGATATTGATAACATTAATTACATTTACTGCACTTTGGCTGTTTTTCGGCAAAGCGGATGTGGTTGTTTCGGCAAGAGGGAAAGTCATTCCCGATGGCGAAATAAAAATCATTCAACCTTTGGAAACCGGTGTTATCAAAAAAATACTTGTAAAAGAAGGTGATTTTGTCAAAAAAGGACAAACTCTAATGGAAATTGACACCTCTACAACTCAACCGCAACTTACATCTTTAAAAGCTAATTTAGAATACATAAACATTGAACGGGCAAGACTCAGAGGCAATCCGACCCAAAATGTTGCTGATCCCGAATCAGCTCAAACACAAAGAGAATTATACAGTTCTTCTATTGCTGATTTGCAAAATCAACTGCAAGCAAAAAAACTGGAAATAAAAAGTGTTGACGAAGAAATTAACAATTATAAAAAACAATTATCCATAAATTTGGAAAAAGAAGCACGTATGAAAAGTGTTGCCGACATTATTGCAAAAAACGATTTAGAAAAAGTCCATGCACAAAACATTGAATACCGTAGTAAAATTCAAGAATTAAACCACCGTAAAACCGGTTTAGGTAAAGAAGCTGATTACATCCGTTCAAATTTTAAAACCCAAAATTTTAATGAGTTGGCGGACAGAGATAAAAGAGCAAACGAACTTAAAGCAAATATTAAAGAAATTGAATTTAGAAAGCAACAGCAAAATATCATCGCTCCCGTCGACGGTTATGTCAATACTTTACTTATCCACACAGTCGGTGGGGTTGTTACGCCTGCACAAAAACTTGTTTCGGTTGTTCCGGCGGATGCCCCGCTTATAGTAAAAGCAACAGTTATGAACAAAGATATCGGTTTTATTCGTGAAGGGATGCCCGTTTTGATAAAAGTAGACACATTCGATTTCCAAAAGTACGGTATGTTAAACGGTATTGTCAAAAAAGTTTCAAAAGACAGTGTTGAAGACCAGCGGCTCGGACCGATTTATGATGTCTACGTCACACCTTTAAATAAAACCTTAATGGTTGAAGGACGTGAAACTCCCATTACTACAGGGATGAGTTTAACCGCGGAAATAAAGGTTAATAAACGAAGAATAATAGAGTTCTTTATTTATCCTATGATAAAATACTGGAACCAGGCTATTCAGGTAAGGTGACATACCTCTAGGCGAGGAGGGGTAAATGTTTTGACCTTTACTAAAGTCGTTCATGTCATTGCGAGGAGGAACGAAGTTCCGACGCGGCAATCCAATTAGTAAGGTGGGCGTACTTGCCCACCAATATAAAAATGTTGGGGTAGAAATCCCAACCTACCCTCTTTATCATCTAATCACTTAGGGTCTGTCGACACTAATTCTTGCAGACCGTCACCCTGAACTTGTTTCAGGGTCTAATATTTGTTCACTTGCAAGATGCCGAGCTACACAGACAGGGTCACAAGGCTCGTGCCTCGCCTGTTCCCTTTGTCAACAAGTTCGGCATGACGTATAGTGTTATTAGTGTCAACACGACCTAATTACTTTTAGAAAATTTCTCCCTGATTGTAAATCAAACGTTTGATTTATAATCAGAAAGTACAAAATATCAGCAGAATGTTTATTGTCGGTTAATATTTACCGATTACCCTCTGATACCGAGTTTTTTGATTAAGTTTCTATAGTCTTCAAGATTTTTTGACTTTAAATAAGAAAGCAGTCTTTTTCTTCTGCCTACAAGCATTAAAAGCCCGCGTTTTGTCGCAAAATCTTTTGCATTTATTTTTAAATGTTCGGTTAGCTCGGTAATCTTTTGGCTCATCATAGCGATTTGGACTTCAACAGACCCTGTGTCCTTTTCGTCTTTGCCGTACTTTTTAGTAAGTTCTTTTTTGTTTTTTAAATTAATACTCATTATTTTTCCTTTAGCTATTTATACCCTTAAGATAATGGTATAACATAAAGAAAAAAAATCAACACTTATGTTACAAGGGCTTAAAGATTGGTTAACAGAAAATAGAAGAATTTGCAGGTGCAGTAGCATTATTCATTTTAGCTGCATAAAAAATACAACTCATTAAACTGCTTCTTAATACATCTACATTAATTTCCGTATTTTTTAAACATGTTTTAAGATTATAATACTTTTTTAAATCATTAGGATTATTATTACAAAGTCGTCTTTGCATCGTTATATATTCTTCTTGATATTTGTCAAAGATTGTTTTAGCAGCTTCATATTCTGCTTTTTTAGCAAGCATTCTTTCATAAGCATTATCTGAAGTGCTATTTATACTTTCGGTGATTTTTGTTTGAAAATATGTAGATGCATTTTCTCTTATGCTCATAAAAATCCTCATAATTATATAATAGTTATATACTTATATAAAGTATTTTCATGAGAAAAAATTGCCTTTTTTTAAAAGGGAATAAGTGATTAGGTGATTAAGGAAGTGAATGGGTGAACAGTTTTTTAAGTGAGCAGTGAACAGTGAGCAGTGAGTAGAAAAGTAGGTCGGGCATACTTGCCCGACAATAAGCTATAAGGTTTTTTAGTATTTTACTCCACGCCTCCACGCATCTACACATCTTGTCTTCTTTTCCATTTGCTTTTTGCCATTTGCCATTTGCTACTTCCTCAATTCGCTTGCACCTTTTAAATAAACAAACTCAGGTGAGAAAGTTTCATCACAATTCAATACAATCAAAACACGCAAGCACATTTCAAGAGAGTTTGGAACGTTAAGTTCATGAAAACATAACATCGCAACATCATTCCAGTTGAGTTTCTCTCTGGCGAATTTAGCGGGAAATTCTGCGTTTAAGTCTTCCGTCAATGTAAAAACAACATGCGAAATTAAATCTTTTTCTATCTTATTTTTAAAAATCATTTCTCCCAAAAGCTCAAGCGTAGCTTCTTCTATTGCTTTTGAAGAATTACCCTCAACCGTTATTGCACCTCTTATACCTTTAATCATTTAAATCCGTCTCCTATTGAAATTTTTGCTCCGTTTACCCAATCACGTGCAAACATCTCGCCTTTACCTTCAGGTTTTACCTTAGTAATTAACAGAATACCTTTTAGGGTTGCAACTTCAATACCTTCTTTGCAAACCCTTGTTATTTCTCCGGCTTCGCCTAAAAAACCTTTCGGCACTTCATCATCTGCAACCCTTGTTTCCATAATTTTTATAGTCTTCCCTTTAAAAAAGCAGTGTGCTGAAGGTGCTTTGTAAAGCCCTCTGACTAAATTATGAATTTCTCTTGCAGATTTATTCCAATCAATTTGAGCATCTTCTTTTTTAAGCTTATGGGCATAAGTTGCTTTTTCATGACACTGGGTTGTTAGCTTAACGGCTCCGCTTTTGATGTTTAACAATGTAAGTTCAATGAGTTCCGGAGCTTTTTGAGCGATAAGCTCAAAAAGCTCTTCATAATTCATGTTTTCTGTTATCTCAATTTCATCTTTTAAACAAATGCCGCCGCAATCGAGCCCTTCTTCCGTAACCATTGTACAAATCCCGGTTTTTTTGTCACCGTTGATAATCGCACGTTGAATCGGGTTTGCACCTCTGTAAAGCGGAAGCAGGGAGGCATGAAGGTTTATTGTGGCATATTTTGGAATTGCCAAAACCTCTTTTGATAAAATTTGCCCAAATGCAAATGTAACAAAGAAATCAGGCTCTAATTGTTTTAACTTTTCCTGAATTTCTAAATCTTTTTTAATCGAATCGGGCTGAAAAAACGGGATATTATGCTCTATTGCATATTCTTTAACAGGAGGCGGCAAAACCTTATGCCCACGTCCGGTTGGTTTATCGGGCTGGGTAACTATTGCCAAAACCTCTATCTTTGTGGATTTTACAAGATAATCCAGGGATTTTAAAGCTATTTTAGGCGTTGCAAAAAATACAACTTTTATCATTATGTCCCTTCTGTTAAACTTGCCTGTATCTCTTTTTCCAACTCCGATTCTTCAATCATTTTGTCAAGCTCTAACGGCGGAAGATTATTCTGTGCAAGTGCTTGTTCTATTTCAAACCTGCTTCTGGCATGATCGATAAACAAAACCCCGTCCAGATGGTCAAATTCATGCTGAATTGCTTTTGTAAGCAATGTGTCGCCTTTTGCTTCCATTACAAAAGATTTTCCATGGCTATCCATTGCTTTTACCATTACATTCGAATACCTTCTTACATCAACATAAACGTTGGGAAAACTTAAACAACCTTCATTGCTGATAAAAGCACCTGATTTTTTAATTATTTTCGGATTAATAAATACTAAAGGATTAAGCGGTTCATCACCGGTAGAAACATCAATTACAAAAACCCTGTAATTTTCGCCAATCTGGGGACCGGCAAGCCCTACCCCGTTTTGGTCATACATGGTATCCAACAAATCAATAACCAAATCTTTTATTTTTTTTGAAACCTTATGAACTTCTTTTGACTTTTCACGCAATGATGGCGTACCATACTTCAAAATTTTTCTTACTGTCATTCTTATATCCTTGCACGAAACCTTTTAAATTTCGCCTTTCTTTAACCACATTTTATTACTAACTCTCAATTAAACAAGTATAACCAACCGGCGTCATGCTGAACTTGTTTCAGCATCTTGTCAATGTAGTAATTAGGACAGACCCTGAAACGAGTTCAGGGTGACGCAAAGTTTAATGTTACTGTCTAAACCACTTAGTCTATTACTTCCATTATATCATGTAAAAACCTACCTTGAATTTTTAATTAAGTTCATGGTTCTTGCGAAAAATCCATGAAGTGTTAATATAATTAATCATGGATATAAATAAAATATTAAAACTTAGACAGTTCAAGGCTTTTGACCTTGATGTCAAAAATGAGAAAGTATTAATTCACGGA
>JAQVKX010000158.1 GCA_028694425.1 Candidatus Gastranaerophilales bacterium | reverse complement strand
ACAAAATTGAACGATGCTTCGCGTGGGAGGATACTTACAGAAAACTTGTGACTCGATATGAAAAGAGACAGGATACTTTTATGGGTTTTCGGTATCTGGCATATTCCGTGATAAATTTCCGTTGGGTTTTTGGAAAAAAACAACGTTTAATTTAAATGAGCTGAACGATTGAAGATAAAAAGCCAATGCTTGATCTTTTCCGTTTTTTATGTGATGTGGGATAAGACTAATCATATGAGACCAGCAAGCAAAATATGACTGCAACATTAGTAATTTATCTATATTATTTTGTAGGGCATTGGCAAGCATTTCAGAAAAAATTGTATGGTTTTTATTCGTTTGAACTGAAAAATTAAACTTATTTTGTCCCAATGCATTCAGTTTATATCTATAATTCTGGATAAAATCATACTTACCTATTATTGAATGGAGAAGCTTCCCAATATCATAAGATATGAGTCCGATTATTATTCCATTTGGATCTACTAATTTAAGACCTCTGTTTTTTCTTAATAATATGTTTTCAAAATGTAAATCTCCATGAAAAAAAGACGAATACTGCTGCTGGTTTAACAACTTATTGTGCCGATCCAGAATTTTGAAGTAGTTATTTACATTATCAAAAACCTTTCCATTTATGTAGATTTTTTGAAATTTTACCAGGTTGTTAAAAGAAGTATCCTTGCATAATTCAACTAGTCTTTTTCGAGGTCGTATAAAATAAAATTGTTCAAATAATTTTACTTGATCAATGTCCGGTTTCTTGCTTCTTGCCAGCAAGAGAATAAATTTCGTTATTTTATCTGCAATGCCTATTAAACAACCGTCAATATATGAGAATTGACCATTTTCAAGCAAATAAGACGAGAGTGTTTTATAATTTTTTAGGTATTCAAGCTTAAGTTTGTTTGTTTGATTTTCTATTTCATAACCATAAAACTTTGGAAAATGTTTTTTTATTGGATGATTAATGTTTTTCAAATTTTCATAGAAAACAGCCTCATTTCTTATTTTGTCGGAAATTCCTTTCTTCGAAATCTTAAGTACATAACCATTTTCCAGGATAATTTTTTCTTCGGTATTTGGATGATCGCATAAAATTCTCATTCTGTAAAATTTTGGACATAATGATCTATGTGTTTCATGATCACGTTGATAAGTACTTCCCTAAAATTTTCAAACCTACATATTGCATCATAAATTCTTCTATAGGGATAATTAGAAAAAACATAATGGCCAGCGACCAGAGAACAGAGCATCTTGTTATTGCTATTATTTTTATATAACCATTTTTTCCATTTTCTTGACCCGTAGGCATCAACCAGAAAACTATTATGCTTTATGCCATAAATATTGCAATACTCAATTGTTGTGACTGTTTGCAACACTCCGAGACACGGTGCAATATTAAGAGCATCAACAATGCGAGCTCTCCGTTTTAAATCACTATCTGAAAAATAATCGGCATTATGTTCTTTCAATCTCAAGTCCCTATCTTTTAGTAACTTTGAAATTTCTTGCGTGTATTTAAGTTCAAACTTTCCAACTTGATTGATTTCTTTAACTAAACTGCCAGTTTGGGTTACATAAAACATAATAGGTGAAATACTTGTAAAAAAGTCCACTTCCTTCTTTATCTTTTTAATATCCTTAAAGTCAGAACCGGTGTTTTCATCGGTTCCAACTTCAATCAATATTTTACTATTGGCTTTTTTAATATATTCAATTGCTCTTTTTGATTCTGTTAATACTTCCCCATGATTTGAACAATGTTTACTGAAATCAACATGTATTAAATCAAAATTATTTTCAATATCACAATCAATAGTTTTGTATACATCTTTAATGTCAACAGACTTGAATCCTGGCCCACAATGATCCCTGCAAATCAACACGTTGGATCTTTCATATTTTTTCTTCATTAAAGCTAGGAAATTTGAGTATCTTTTGGTATCCCAGTTATTAACATATCCTCCATCCCAATCTATCTGATTTTTTGAAGCAATTAACATCAAGGGAATTGATTTTAAATCAGAGTATCTGAATACCGCCTCCACCACTTCTTCACTCATCGGCCCAATTCCTAATTTGAAAAAATTTATTTCATCTTTCACCATAAAAAATAAAACTATTTATGCAATATTCAAATTTTTATATTCTTCCTGAATCTCGGATGGAAACTGGACCAATACAAACTGTCTTCGTATTTTTGATCAACGAGCGGGACAATCAATGGTTTTACGCCAAAACATTTCTCCGCTTTTTTAAATTCCGGAATCACTACACTTTCTATAAATTCTTTCTCTTTGTTTCTTAGAAAATTCTCGAAAAGAATTCCATGACAAATAAAAAAACCAAAGAAAAACCTGTAATAATTCTTTACGGAAATTTTTATCTTTTTTGCGTTCATCCATTCAAAATCATCAAACAATTCAATTTTGCAGTAATCATCCAATAATCTATGGTGAAAATCAACAAGATTTTCACCCCAAAAAGTTTTTATTGTATTTAACTTCTTCCCTTCAGAGCCATTAATATCTATGATGTCCGTTTTGCGATAATTTTCCACACCCTTGCTGATCCTGACTTCTTCCGCAAAACAAATCCTTCCAAAAGCAACCTTGTCTGGATTCACGGTGCAGAATTTATCTTCAATTCCTTCAAGTCCAAGGGGATTTAATTTTATTTTTTTGGCCAGTTTCAAAAAAACTTCAAACTCCTTGTCAGGCGTTATTATATGACGTGACAAAACGGCCCTTGGAACATGAGAAAACACATCAGGAATTTCACTGAAAAATTTTTCAACTTTTTCTCTCAAGTTTTTATCGTTCCATCTTCTCTCAAGTTCTCTTCGGGCATCAGATAATGACATGTATAAAAAGTTGAAATCATTTATGTTGGCTTTCTTTCTGACTTTTTTTACCATTTTTACAATATTACGGTTTTAGAAATTATATTAAATACAAGGTATTTTTTAACAAAAGGGGCAAAACTTATATTTATAATTTTGCCCCTTAGAACCCTAGAAAAAAATCAAATCTTATTTTTTCCAGAAGCGGAACAACCATCGCCGTCCAGCCCCTGAAATTGTAGCTGAATTTTGCCAGAAGAATAAGGACATATGTCCTTGCGGTCCAATAGCCGTTGCCGACCAGAACGCTTCCGACAAAAACCAACCAGTCGCCTTTCCCCATCCCGTTAAACTTGCCACTACGAAAATAAACCGTCGTAATAAAGGGATCAGAAAAAACGCTTAGGGCAAAAAATGCAATTAAACCTCCCTTTCGCGCCGCCCAAAGCACGAAAAGAATAATCTTGGAAAAGGGCCACCAGAGTATTCTCCCCAGACAAGATTTAGCCGCAAAATTACTAATGAACCGCGGGCCATAATCTCGTACCTCTTTAACAACCTCAATTCCAAGCCAATCCTGTTTAGCCCAGTCGTAAAATTTAATAAAGGCCAGACAGGTAAAAAGGGAAACAAAAGTCATGACCAAACCGCCTTTCTTCGGTCCCAGCCATGCAATTACTGGAATATACAACCAATAATTGAACATATGGTCAAATGTCTCATTAAAAGCGTGCCCAACAGCCAAGAGACCAATCCTTTTCTTCTGTGCCGCAATGATTGCGGCCCACTGTTTCCAGTTTCCGCTCATGCAGCGCTCCTTTTCTGCTTTAAGTTAATGTGCACTGCCAGTAATAACTATCATCACTGGCACAACCCCTTATCATATACTAAAATGACCTTTTTGTCAATAGCAAACTACTGTTTTTTGGCTTAAATAAGCAAAAAACCGCCAAAAAGCGGTTTTCTTAGCCATTATTGGGCCGGTTCAACTTCAACTTCTTGGGGCATTTCAGCATCAGCAGTCCCGGAATTTGTGACTGGAAAGACTGCTTCGGTTTCTGTGTCTATCCCGGTTTCTAATTGTCCTGTATCACCCCCTGCTGTTTGTTCTGTTTCCGATGCCTCGCTTTCCCCCGCGGGCATCTCTTCCTCCGTTGTTGCCGATTGTTCAATCTGGGTTTCTTCCTCAGCTCCTTCGCTACTATCCAATGATTCTTCTTCGTCCGCTTCTCCTTCTTCAGTGTCCTCTTCATCTTCCTCTAAATATTCAGGATGCTCAAGAATGAAAGTGTCCGGATTCGTGCATTCAATTTCTTCCTCATTGTCGTCCTCGCAAAAGATTTCTTCACAATCCTCAAATTCATTGCAAACGGGCGATGGACAATCTTCGTCATAGAAAATATCACAATCAGGCAATAAATAAGCTTTCTTCATGATATATTTATAATACCAAGTGTCTTCTTCAGGATCCCCCGTGCAATCTTCTTCAGCCGGATCACAGACCCAGATAAAACACCTCTCTTCCGTCGGATCACATTCAGTTTCAGCCTGAACAAGGAAGTCTTTCACAATAAAATATTTGTAATAACTTATAGTTACCGCAGAAATAAAGAGAGCGACTAGAAAGACAAAAAACATCAATATCCAATTTTTTTTATTCATTTTTTTATTTATTATTATTAATTTCTTATTGCTTTTTTTAATTTATATTTATTATGCTTAATTTTTTTTAATAAATATTCGACAGCCTTTTCAGCATTCTTTTCTCCAGAGCAACTAAACAAATCGCACGCCACATATTTGTCTTCAGGCCAAGTATGTATTGACAAATGTGAAGTTGCTAAAAGTAATAAGGCTGTGAATCCTTGCGGTTCAAACTTGTGAAAAAGGCTATCTATAACTTCCAATTCTCCTTCATTTGCCGCATTAAACAGCGTTTCCTTCCAAAAATCAATCGACTCAATCTGTTCTGTGTCACACCCCCAAAAATCTATAAAGTAATGGTTATTACTTAATGAGCGGTTTTGCATGATTTCTTGTGATTAAAATGAAATAAATTTAAATTTAAAAAAAGACCACCCAAAGGCGGACTGAATCAATACAAATTTTTCAAAACGCAAGCAACTTGAAACATGAGAAACATCCGGTGACCAAAGCGCCAAAAGTTTATCCTGGAAATATTCCTGAGATGAAGTTTTGTTTTTATTTTGGACATTTAAAATGATTATGCTTTAAGTGATTTTAATTAAATCACGAATTAGTGTTATAATAAGGTAAATGGTCGATTAAACTTTTACCTTAAATTTTAACGCTAATTTATGACAACTAAAAAACAAAAATCAAAACCAAATTGCTACA
>JAQVKX010000157.1 GCA_028694425.1 Candidatus Gastranaerophilales bacterium | reverse complement strand
CCACCAATTTGTCAAAAGCTTTAATCTCTTTGCTTCTTACTGATTTTTTTATAAATGCAGATGTTGGTTGTCCATTGATTTCTGCGTAGCCACACGCATGACAACCCCAAGACGAATTATCGGACCAAAGATTTTGAGAGCTACATCGAGGACACTTTCTCATAATTGGTTTTCCTCCTGAGTAATGGATAAGAAAACTTCTTTGTGTGCTACTCATATAATATATCATATGAAAAAATTTTATCAAGTTTTGAAATTAAAATGCAAGAGATTATAATTAAGCTAATTTACGAGATAATTTTATTGCCTCGCTTACATTATTATGGATTTTGAAATAAAGAATTTACAGAAAAATATTGTTGCTGTGGCAAGAGAACTCGGATATGTTATCATAGATACAAGTGGGAATGAGTATAATTTAGTGCGTAAATTGACTGGACAAAATTATCCAAGATTTCATGCATACGTAAAACAAAATAGTCAGAACCTTATTTTTAGCTTGCATTTGGACCAAAAAAAACCTTCATATGAAGGCACTCACGCACACTCAGGAGAATATTTCGGCCCGGTTATAGAAGAGGAATCCGACCGCATAAAACAAATTTTGCAAGACGATAAAATTCAATAAAAAGAGAGCTGGTTAGGCTCTCAGAATTGCTGGGTGTTTTGCCAGCGACTTTTGTGGCATTTATAGCCATCTTACGTCAATCTTGCATTCATCGCCTCGCTTACGTCGGTAATACTCGGTTAACCATTCCTGAAAATCCTTTTCGGGAATACCGAGATTTATGGCCATGTTCGTTGGTGCATTGATTACGCACCAACGAACAAATTTGTCTAAGGGCTGGAGTTCACCCTTGGAGAATTCCGAACAGTCATAAGCGGGGTATCCGTTATGCTGACAGTAAGTCTCCACTAACGTACAGATTTCGGCGAATTGCATCGCACTTTCCTTTCTCCGCCGTCAGCGGAATTGGAATCGGTTGTCAAAGATAAAATTAGTGTAGTATAATTGAAGGATTATGTCAAGCAAAGCATCAACGTTTAAAAATTAGAGATTAAGAAATTATTTAAAAATTACAAAATTAAAAATTCACTTTTATGTCAATAAAAGTTTTGTACGAGGATAATCATATTATTGCGGTTGAGAAGCCGGCCGGGGTTTTGACCCAGCCTTCGCTTCATCAAGCTTCGGCGGGTGCAGCGCAGGGCGAAGATTACAGCCTGATGGACATGGTAAAAAAATATTTAAAGGAAAAATATAAAAAACCTGGAGAAGTTTTTTTGGGGTTAGTGCACAGATTAGACAAGCCCGTGCAAGGAATTGTGCTTTTTGGAAAAACCTCAAAAGGAGCTTCAAGGTTGTCTGAACAATTTAGAAATCATACAATTCAAAAAACTTATTACGCAATTGTTTTAGGAAAATTAAAAATGCAAAAAGGAGAAGTAAAAGAAAAAATTAATAAAATTTCTTTTTTTGCCGAAGGATTTACAAAAAAGTCAGACGAAGAGTTACTAGCTGAAATCAAAAAAGCAACTAAAACGAGAACAGCTGAACTGAGCTGGGAAGTGGTAAGGGAAAAGCCCTTCGACACGGCTCAGGGCAAAAGAGTTTACACTCTTTTGAAAATATTGCCAAAAACAGGAAGATTTCATCAAATAAGAGTTCAATTATCTTCAATGGGAAATCCAATTTTGGGAGATACTAAATATGGTTTTAAAACCTTTGGGTCCAAGCCTGGCTTAAACCTGAATTGGGATGAGAAAAAAAGCATTGGTTTGATTGCATCAGAAATTGAATTTAAAACAGCAACAGAAAACAAAATAATAAATTTAAAAATTGATTTACCAGAAGAGTGGAATAAATTTTTAAGTAAATAGCAAAGAGCGAAAAACCCCAGCACTTATTTTGAGCAAAATAAGTGCTGGGTCCTCGGCTATTAAAATAGCCTCGGAGTTATCCACAGTGCTAGTACTTGAATTTGTTTTTGGATAGATAGATAATAGTAATAATATTATTGGTTTTAAGGCTTTTTGCCTTTTAAACCTAAAAGGTCGATAAAAAGCAATTAAAATCATTAAATAAAAAAATAATAAATAAAAAATATGACATATGCAGATTGGATATCAGTTGTTCAACCTTTTTTGCAACAAATGATATCTTTTATAGCTAACATAGTTGTGGCTATTGTCGTCTTTATAATCGGTTACTTGGTTTCCGTTGGAATCGGAAAACTAGTTACCGAAATATTAAAGTCGCTTAAGTTTAATAAATTGTTTGAAAAAGAAGGATGGAGAAAAGCTCTTCAAAGAGCAAACATTGAAGTAAATCCTTCAGAATTTATTGGAGCAATCTTTAAGTGGGTTTTTGTTGTGGTAGCTCTTTTGATCGCAGTAGACATTTTAAGACTCACAGCATTCGCTGGATTTTTAACACAAGTGTTAAATTATCTTCCAAATGTAATTGTGGCTGTGTTACTTTTTGTGGTAGTTGTTGTTATCTCTGATATCATTGAAAAAATTGTTAGAGCTACAGTTGAAAGATTAAAAGTTGGTTACGGTTATTTGGCAGCTTCAATTGTAAAGTGGGCCATCTGGATTTTTGCCTTCTTCTTGATTTTAGATCAGCTATTGCCAAACAATATATTAATCACAACATTGTACACTAGCATTGTTTATGGAATCGTTGGCTCTTTGGCCATTGGCGTTGGATTGGCAATTGGATTAGGTGGCAAGGAAACAGCAGGAAAAATTATTTCTGAAATGTACAGAAAAATAGAAGAGAAATAGAAGTTTTTAACATACAGTCCGCCTCAAAAAGGCAATGAAAAAACTCAAAAAGGCGCGTACGTACCGCGTCTTTTTGTTTAGATCTATTATATTATTGTGCGACAGGTATTTACAAATATTTTATAAGTGATAATATTCAAACAGAGTAAAATTCGAAAACAGGTTCTTTTACAAAGGAGTCTAATGTGATAACAATTAGCTTGCACGAGCTTATTGGATCAATTATTTTTGTTGCCTTTCTTTTGATTTTTTTTATTTACTTTGACCTAAGGTCAAAATGTCCTCGCTGTAAATCTCGGTTTTCAAAGCCAATAAGGCGCCTCGAAACCATTGAACGTATCACCAAAAAAAGAAGAAATATTTTAGTAATTAAATCAAAGGTGCGCGTATGTTTAAGGTGCAAATGGAAAAGAATTGCCTGGAGAAAAACCAGAACCTACACGCTTAAACCTGGTGAAGAGGTAAGAATTTACCTTTAATGACATGAGCGCTAGTCGCTCTTTTTTTTCATATAAATACTAGCAATAATTTAATCTTGTTTTGCTCTTGACACGGATTTAAAAATAGATTAAACTAACTTTACATGGTAAATATATTTAAAACTATTATAAAAAAACGAAGCGGATAACTGCCTGATTTTTTTGTTAGTAATGACCGCTTCAATAGAGCGGTTTTAAATTTATTAAAAAACTGTTAGTCCGCGCAAGAAATATTAGAAAATATTTTTTACGCGGGTTAATTGAAGAAGTATCTGATCGGAACGTATTTTAAAAATTTAACCCTGTTAAATTCCTTTAATGGAAAATTGCCTACCAGCAATTTTTAACAGGCAGTCTTAATTAGATTTTAGACGTGGGGTCTTATTCTAATTAAGATGTAGGTAAAAGCATACTTATTCGCCTTAAAATTTGTAAATAAATTTTTGGCGAATAAAAATAAGTTCACCTGATAAAATGCGTTTTTCGTTTTTTATCAGGAAGATACATAAAATTTGTATCCCCGCCAAAATAGCAAATATTTTGTCGGGACTTAGAAACTTACGCAAAATCTTTATTTTTCTAAATGCAACCTAGTTGTGTTTAAAAATTTTAATTGTGCAAAAAGGATTAAGATGAAAAATGAAAGATTAAAAAACTTTTGATAGGCTCAGAAATTGAGTTTATCGAAGGATAGGTTATAAGCGAATGGCGGATGCCTTGGGATATTGATGCGACGAAAGACGTGGCGTGCCTGCGATAAGCTTCGGGGAGGTGGCTAGCAACCTTTGATCCGGAGATTTCTGAATGAGGAAACTCATCAGGCCCAAAAGCCTGATGCCGAGTGTTCATCACTCGGCGCGTACCCGGTGAAGTGAAACATCTCAGTAACCGGAGGAACAGAAAAAAATGAAAATTTAAAATTTTTGCGACGTCGAAAGACTATGCTCGCAGAAATTTTGAATTTTCGCATTCCCTTAGTAGTGGCGAGCGAACAGGGAACAGCCTAAACCTAGCCTCACCTCACTGCGTTCGGTGAGGAATTTCTAATCTCTAAACTCTAATTTCTAAACATAATTCGTTTAGGATTTAGTAATTAGTAATTAGGATTTCCACCCGAGCATAGCGAGGTGTGGCTGGGGGTTGTAAGGTTATAGCGTCGGGAGCACTTTCTTGCAGCACCTTATATTGTTGAGCAAGCGAGAAAATAAAAATTTATTTTTATTTTCGAACGGCGTATACAATATATGACGAAAGTCATATTGTGCGACAAGAAAATGTTTGCCGAGGGAGAGCATTTAGATAAAAATTTTAAAAAAAGCACTCTGGAAAGAGGCGCCAAAGAAGGTAATAGCCCTGTATTTAAAAAAATTTTTATGCTCCTTGCTATTTTTCTTGAGTACTGTCAGGAATGATAACCTGGCAGGAAGCAGCCGGAACTATCCGGCAAGGCTAAATAATCAATATCACCGATAGTGAACCAGTACCGTGAGGGAAAAGTGAAAAGTAGGGGGATGACCCCGGTGAAATAGTACCTGAAACCATTTGCTTACAAAGAGTAGGAGCCCAGCACTAATTTCATGATCTAATTTTTTATAATAATCATGTATCGTGAAATTAGTGCTGGGTGACTGCGTGCTTTTTGCAGAACGAGCCAACGAGTCTGGATATATAATTGTCTAAGCCCTTCTGGGGTGGAGGCATAGCGAAAGCGAGTGTTAAAAGCGCGAAATATAATTGTATATTCAGGACCCGAAGCGTGACGAGCTTGCCATGGGCAGGATGAACTCTTATGAAAATAAGAGGGAGGTCCGAACCAATAAGTCGTGCAATTCTTTTGGATGACCTGTGGTAAGGAGTGAAAAGCTAATCGAGTTACGTAATAGCTGGTTCTTCCCGAAACAGCTTTGGGGCTGGCGTCTATCGTCAGAATACGGGGGTAGAGCAGA
>JAQVKX010000156.1 GCA_028694425.1 Candidatus Gastranaerophilales bacterium | reverse complement strand
ATTGTTTCATTGGAGTTTCCAAAATTGACCATATCATAAGTAGATGTTTTTATAATATTTTGATTTTGCCGATATTTATGTTGGTAATTAGTTTGACAGTATCTTGCCCCTTGTGTCCCGGGTAATATCCTTGTAATCCTCATACTTCTCCTTTTTTTAGTCGTATAATACATGTTATTAAAAAATCGTAAAAAGAAATTTTGCTACAAATATCATATTTCGTTACAATTTTTAACTAACCGTAACAGCCCGCAGGTCAGCAGAATTTTAAAATCGTTAAAAGTAAAGATTTATCGTGCTTTTGCCTCTCCCTTGCGGAGAGGCCGTCCTTTCAATGTGAGCGGTGAGCCGCGAACATTAGAAAGGCGAGTAAGGGTAAAAAAAACAGTCATAATAGGCTTTTCACCCTCCACCAAGAATTTCATATGCTCATACTTTGCATTGAAATTCTATCCTCCTGGGCAAGGAAGGAGGAGGAGGTACAAACGCTTATTGCTAAAGGGTTTCAGTTTTGCTTGAATTCTGCTGACCTGTTACAACTAACCCTTATTTATAGTAACATCAACATGGTCGGGGAGATATTTAACAAGGTAAGAGGCGATTGCAGGGATGATGGAGACAACCAGCAAAACTTTCGGGATTCCGAATTCCTGAGCACAAAAACCGATAATAATTAAGAATATCGCAACTATTCCCCACGCAAAACCGTTTATAAATCCTGAAACAATACTTCTGTAATCAGGTAAAATTCTTTGAGCCATAACAATCATTACAGGCTGTGCAAGCATTGTTGTAAACGCCATTATAACAAAAATTACAATCGAAACTAAAGGATAATGTTTGTAAGTCAGTATAAATAAAATCATTATAGGCAGTGTTGCTATCATTGAGATGTAAAAAATCAGCTTCGCACCGAGTTTTGCTTCTGCTCTCCCGCTTACCAGAGAACCTAATCCGCCTGTCAACATAAACAAAAACAGTGATATTCCAATATAAGTAGGGCTGTAGCCTAAATCTTTCCATAAAAACGGCAATAAAATCATACAGCTGTTTGTAATAAGTGCTTTCATCATTGCTATTACCGTTAATATATTCATATTTCTGTTAGTCAAAATTTCTTTAAAAGATTCTTTAAAATATTTGTATTCAGGTGCTTCACCTTTCCCTGAAATTTTCGGTACACATGCAAACATAAATAAGGCAAAAGTAACTCCTATAAGTGCTAAATAAGGAATTTTTTCAAGCCCGAAATTTTCCGCAACAAGAGCCGAAATTATGGGGCCAAAAGAAAATCCGACCGTGCCGGCACTTATAAAAATTCCCATGTTAGAAACAAAATTCCTATGAGAAAATTTGGCAATAAATCCGAGTGCCTGAGGATGGAAAAAACTTCCGCCTAAATTCCCCAAGATTACGCACAAGGTTAAAATAGGGGCATTCGGAGCATTTGTTGCAAGTGGGATAAATAAAGACCCGAAAATTAATCCCCAAAAAATAAAAACCCTTTTTAAACTATTATCTGCCCAAAAACCGAATATCGGCTGAAACATTGAAGCACAAATTTGTGCAATACCCATAATTGCTGTCGCTATTGCGACGGTTATTCCGATTTTAGCTGCAATAAAAGGCATAATCGGGTTTAAAAACCCTGAATATGTATCATTAATTAAATGGGCTCCGCTGAGCCATCCTAAAGCTTTCTTGTCTGTCGGCTTTGTGTTCAAGTGATTTATCCTCCCGTAAATATATTTCACCTCTCCCCTTGCGGGAGGGGGTAAATGATTTGGCTTTACGTACTATACCCTCGCCCCTTGCGGGAGAGGGATGAATTTCGAAACGAGGTAAGAGTTTCAGAAATTCAGGGTGAGGGGTATTACGGCTGGTATACGATTTCACCCCTCACCCGTTTTTCTAAGGTTCGCGGTCTTCCGCTCACCTTGAAAACCGACCTCTCCCTCAAGGGGAGAGGTAAAGAATTACAATGTTCAATTGTTCATTCAACTCAAAAATCATTCCCCAAAATGAAGCAATTTAAATTCACGTTTTCTTGTCTCGCTTTTGACATCCGGAAGCTCATAGCATTTTATACAGCGGGCTTCGTAGGTTTCATCTCCGCCTATCATAATCAAAGGCGAATTCTTATCAACCGGTTTTCCGTCAACAAGTCTTTGTGTTCTGGTGGCATATTCACTGCCGCATTTCATGCAAACAGCACTGAGCTTATCAATTTTTGTTGCAAGACACATAAGCTCGGGCATATATCCGAAAGGTTCTGCTTTAAAGTCTAAATCCAAACCTGTTCCGATAACTTTTTTACCTGCCTCTACCAGTTTTGATATAACTTTTACTATATATTCATCGAAAAATTGTAATTCGTCAATTGCCACAATTTCGTCATCCTGTTTGACAACACTTAAAATTTGGGCGGCGTTTTTGACTTTGATTGCTTCAAGCCAAAGCCCGTTTCTGGACTCGATATAATCGCCATGGGCTCTTGTATCAACTTCAGGAGAAATTACTTTAACTTTTTTCTTGGCAATAATTGTACGCCTGACACGCCTTAACAGCTCTTCAGTCTTTCCGCATCCCATCGGACCGGTTACTAATTCAAAACTATACCCTTGCATTTTCATTTTCCTATCTTTATATACTCTTACGTCATGCTGAACTTGTTGACAAAGGGAACCGCTGAGGGTTCCGAAGCGAGTGACCCTGTCTGCAGAGCTCAGCATCTTATCAACATGATAAATTAGATAGACCCTGAAACGAGTTCAGGGTGACGTAGATTGTATGCATTTTAAAATACTAAAATTTATATTTTAAATATATTTTATATTTTAAATCTTTTTTACAACAAAATACTCGTTCAAATCTTGTATCTTTTTTTATTGTAAAATAAAACTCGCCTCCGGTATTAATATTAAGGAATGTAAAAATATATGAAAAAACGACAAAAAAAATTTTTACAAGGTTTTAAACATGTGAGTATAAAAAATTAAGGAGTTTAGAATATGAAAATTATGCCTGTTATGGCAGGAAATAATACACCTGCAAAAAGAAAACAGCCCGCTTTTGAAGCTGTAATCGTTCCTAAAGAAGTAAATCCTTCCCTGCGTAGGTTATTAAATGCGTTTTACATTCGTCAGGGCAAGGATTTGTATTTAACATTTGAAGAAGCTACCACGTTAGAAAAATTAGCAAAAAATTCACCTGCAAGGAAAGTTTATATCAATGAATTAAGAAAAAAAGCCGTGGCTTATACTACAGAAACTTTAGAAAGATTAAATACCAGATTAATTGCTTTAGTAGAAGGACATGAAAGAGCAGTAAGATTAGAAGCCGACGACAGGTAAATTGTATTCACTGATTTAAAAAAGGAGAAAAAAATGAAAATTATGCCGATTATGTCCAATAATTACAACAAAAGTAATCAAGGACACAAAAAACAACCAACGTTTGAAGCGTTTAAAGTTAGTTTGGATTTAGAAAATCAAGTTGGAATATATTTAATACCAGATTATTTTAGATTAAAAGAAGCAAGGGAATTAAGTGAAGTCAATATTTCTGATGGATTAATCGGGGAGATTTGGAATAAATTATATTTGTCAAGAAAAGTTCTTTATGTTACTCTTGACGACGATATGAAAGCTCTTCAAAGTATTTCGGGTATATCAGATGATACTCAAAGAGAACAAGCATTGGATGCATTTTTAAAGGATAGCCCGATTTTCGGTCGTGATGAATATGAAGCATTATGTAATAAAATGGATAAAGCTGACGCAGCTGCAGCCAGGGCTTATGAAAGAGAACTAAGGGAACCAAAACAAAGAATATCAAGTTACGGAATACATGGTTAATGTATCATATACGGTGATTTTGGACCTAGAATTTTGTCACGCAAACTTTTCAGATTTTTGCCATAAACGGTTTTTATTTGTTCCGATAAATTGGTTTCAACATCAATCAGATACATATCATGAACGATAAACTCTTTCAATAAAAATACAATACCTGTATTTTCGGTATAAATTACCTGTACATTTTCTTCTTTGACGGAATGAGTACTGCCAAACAACCCTGTTTCATTGTCTATGGCAATAATTATCATTCGTCCGCCCAATGATGCTTCAATCTCTTTAGCGTAACCGTGCTCAAAAATAAGCCCGAAATGGCTTTTAAAATTGTCATATCCTACTATTTTAATCTCTAATCCTCGGTTGTAGGCATCGAGCAAATAGGGTTCAATAAACTTAAAATCCTGTGACCAAACTTCAATAAAGATTTCTTTTTTTGCGTGCTGGATTACTTCAATAATTTTTTCTCTCACATTTATATTGCCTGATATGCTCATAATCGGTTCAGTGTAATCATCTTTTATATTAGGTAAATTTTTATCCAAAAAATCCAATGTGGAGTTTAATTTTCTTTTAAATCTTTTTGTAAGTGCTTTAGGCTTAATCGGTGTATAAGTAACGGGTTTTGAATTGTTTGGTGTAACTATTTTTTCTTTTTCCAAAACTTTTAAAGTATCGTAAGTTCTGGATTGCGGGATATTTGCAATCCGGCTTATTTCATAACCGGTTGCAGGGTACTTTTTTAATAAGGCCAAATAAACCTTAGCCTCATAAGTATTAAATCCTAATTCTTTTAAATTCTCAATGATGTCGTGCATTGTATTATTTTAACATGAGAAAGGTGAAAGGTGAAACATGAAAGGTGAAAAGAAGCTGAACGGGTTATAAGGTGAATGGGTGAAAGGGTGAATAGGTGAATAGTTTAATTTTTCTTCGATTTCCCGGCTTTAAAAACTTGACAAATCGAGCAAAAAATAGTACTTTTAAGATAGGATGCGGAAAAATTCGAAAAATGACAATTTTTCGTAATTTTTCAAATCCGACCTAAGAAGTGCTAAACCCATACCGGCTGCGGGATAGCCGGCGGTATGGGTTTAAGCCGAACAAGGGAGATTGCGAGAAAAATTTTACTATCCTAGTACCCAGCCTTGTAATGCTCATAAATTTGCAAACAAGCAGGTGTAATTTTTCCGCAAGCTCATAGTTTACAGACTTAAGGAAAAGAAAGAATATGGGAGTTGAAAAGCATGAAGAAATCCGAAAACACACTGTTTGCACACACACACACACACACACACATGTTCTTTTAAAAACAGGTTAAAACAACTGTTTTTCCGTTTTATATCAAGTTTAAACCAACCAATAATCGCGTCA
>JAQVKX010000012.1 GCA_028694425.1 Candidatus Gastranaerophilales bacterium | reverse complement strand
ATAAATTTACTGTTATATGTGCAGGACTTTGGAATTTCCATCTTCAGCCAATCTGAAATTAAATGTACTTAGGAAAAGTATTGCCTATAGAAAACTTTTAATTATTATTTCACGACACGTCTATTGTAAAATGAGATTAGCAAAGTTTAATGGGCTACAACGAGAGAATTTTTACTTGCACTTAAAAGAGTCAGAATTCAGATTTAACAATAGATACGAAGACTTATACAAAATGATGCTTCAAGCTATTGCTCAATCGTAGGGAGTTCTGGTCAAGCCCCTAAATTTTTATATAAAAGCAAAAAACATCCAAAAATTTAAATAGATTTTTGGACGTTTTTTTATGCTATAATTTCTCTGTATTTTAAAAATAAGAAGGAGAAATAGTTATGGCAGAAGAAAAACTTATAGCAACGGTTCCACGTAGTGCAACCGAACAAATGCAAATTGCAATAAAAGAATATAAAGGAAAAAGTTATCTTGATATGAGAATTTTTTACACCACCGATGACGGTGCAACTTGGCTTCCTACGAAAAAAGGTGTAACTTGTTCACCTGACAATATCGAAATACTTAAAGATGCCATCGATGAAGCAATGAAAGAATTTATGACAGAAGAAGGTTAAAAAGCTGAAAAGCTGAAAGGTTTTTAAAGTGAACAGTGAGCAGTGAGCAGTGAGTAGAATTCTTCTTTTCACATTTCACATTTCACATTTCACCCAAAATGGATGAAATGAGGCAAAACGAAGTTCAAACTAAATATGCTTTAGTTCTTGTTAACATCAAGGGGCTTGGGGTGAAAACTTTCAGCTACCTTATTCCTGATGAAATAAAAGAAAAAATCCAAATCGGGCAGGCTGTTCTGGTTCCTTTTGGTCGTCAGGGCTTAATAAATGCCTTTATAGTCGGATTTTCGGACTATCTTGCCGAGCATATCAAAGCAAAAAAAATTAATAAGATTTTAGATGAAAAACCGCTTTTTACATTGGAGTATCTGAAACTTTTAGAATGGGTGGCAAATTATTATGCATGTGATTTTGTCACGGTTTTAAACATGGCAATCCCGTTGAAATTAATTGATAAAAATTCCAAAACGGAAAAAATAGTAGAGTTTTTATCTAATGTACCCCTAGCCCCAATCCTCTCCCGCAAGGGGAGAGGGGGTATAAACCGTCAAACAGAAATCCTTGAGCTTCTCAAAAAACAAGGCAAAATGTCTTTAATTGAGTTTGAAAAGTTTGCAAAAACAACCCGTGCAACGATTAACAAGCTTGAGGCTTTGGGTTGTATAAAAATTTCCGATGAAGAAATTTACCGCAATCCGCTGGAAAACCTTAATGTTTGTGAAAAAGAAGATTTATATGAGCTTTCGGATGAGCAAGAAAAAGTTTATAAAGCATTAAAGAAGGCAAGAGGGCAAGAGGGAAAGAGGGCAAGCAAACAAAAAGCCTGCCTTCCTGCCTTCTTGCCTTCCTGCCCTCAGTTAATTCACGGCGTAACCGCATCGGGCAAGACGGAAGTTTATTTTAAATTAATCCAAGATACGATTAATCAAGGTAAAAATGTTTTGTTTTTGGCACCGGAAATTGCACTTGCCTCTCAATTAACAAAACGCTTAGCCCGCAAATTCGGGACAAAAGATGTCGCAATCTGGCACAGCAGTATTTCAGAAGGTGAAAGATACGATGTTTGGCAAAAGTTATACAAAGATGAAATAAAAATCCTTGCAGGTGCACGCTCTGCGGTTTTTGCTCCGTTAAAAAACATCGGACTTATTATAATTGATGAAGAGCATGAAAATGCTTACAAGCAAACCAACCCGACCCCAAGGTATGATGCAAGAACAGTAGCCCAAAAACTGGCGGAGTTTCACAATTGTCCTTTGATTTTGGGAAGTGCAACGCCTGATGTCGCAACTTATTACAAGGCGGTCAATTCGGAGAATTTATTTGAGCTGCCCAACAGATTTAACAACGCCCAAATTGCTAAAACATCCGTTATAAACATGCAAAACAATTCAAAACAGGCTTATCGCGGTGTAATTTCCGTTCAACTGCAAAAAGCGATTGAAGAAACTTTAGAAAAAAATCAACAGGTAATTTTACTGATAAACCGCCGCGGGTTTTCAACTTATACACAATGTCAGGCATGCGGTACGGTAATCGAATGCGAAGATTGTTCTATCCCTATGATATGGCATAGTGATACAAGGGAATTAAAGTGCCATTATTGTAACAGAACAAAATCTTTTCCCGATACCTGCCCTCATTGTGAAAGTGATACACTAAGCAATTCGGGTACAGGCACACAAAAAATTGAAATTTTAATAAAAGAATTGTTTAAAAATGCTAGAATAGAACGTATAGACAGTGATATTTTAACCAAAAAGAATGCTCACGTTGAACTTCTGGACAAGTTTCAACAGGGTGAAATCGATATTTTAATCGGAACACAAATGATTGCAAAAGGTTTGGACAATCCAAACGTAACTCTTGTAGGTGTAATCTCTGCCGATGCAAGTTTTAATATGCCTGATTTCAGGGCATCAGAAAGGGGGTTTCAGCTCCTGACACAAGTAGCGGGGCGTTCAGGCAGAGGAGAATTTTCAGGAAGCGTTATTTTCCAAACTTATAACCCTGATTTTTACGCACTGGAAAGTGCAAAAGCTCAAAATTATAAGAATTTTTATAAAACAGAAATTCAAGCGAGAGAAGAATTTGATTATCCGCCGTTTAGTCAGGTTGTAAGGCTTATTTTAAGCAGTGAAAACAATTTCAGAGCAGAAAAATCCGCTCAGGAAATTGCTTTGAGATTAAGTACAATGATTGACAAACACGGGCTTTCTGAAAGATTAATCGTATTGGGTCCAAGCACGTGTGTAATCGAAAAGATAAAAGGAATGTATCGTTTCCAGATTTTGGTTAAAAACAAACTGTAGGAAAAGGGGCATATGTTTATAACGAAGTTTTTAAACCAAATTACCATGCCAAAAGATATCAAGCTAACCGTCGACGTTGACCCGATTGATATTTTGTAATAAAGTATGGAATAAATGGAAAATTGAAAATGGAAAAAGAGTAGGTCGGGCTTTCTAGCCCGACAGCAAAAGGCAAATTTTAAACCAAAGAAAGAAAATTATGGTATCAAAAGTAATAACCGCAACGACAGTAGGTTTAAACGCACATAAAATTGACGTGGAAGTTGATTTTTCAAGCTCCACACCCGGCATTGTAATAGTCGGATTGCCTGATATTGCAGTTAACGAAGCCCGTGAACGTGTACGCTCGGCGGTTAAAAATTCTGATTTCTCTTTTACTTATCAAAAAGTCGTTGTAAACCTTGCCCCTGCCGATATAAAAAAAGAAGGCACGAATTTTGACTTACCGATTGCAGTCGGGATTTTGGTTGAAAGCGGATTTATTGAACAATATAAAGTTGAAGGTATGGCGTTTTTGGGTGAGCTTTCGCTTGACGGTACACTCAGGAGCGTAAACGGAGTTCTACCGCTTGTTTCAGGCTTAAAAGATATCGGAATAAAAAGCGTTGTTGTACCTTTGTCGAATGCAAAAGAAGCCGCCCTTGTAGAAGGAATAGAGATTTTAGGTGCAGAATGCCTGGCAGATGTTGCAGACCATTTTTTAGATTATTCGGATAAAAAATTACCTGTTGTATCAATTGATATTCAGCAATACTTGAAAGAAAATTCACAAAAAGATTATATTTATGACTTTAAAGATGTAAAAGGTCAGCAGAAAGCCAAGCGTGCAATGGAAATTGCCGCCGCAGGCGGTCATAATATGCTGATGATGGGCTCACCGGGTTCAGGTAAAACCCTTATGGCAAAGTGCTTTGCATCAATTCTACCGCCTTTGGAGTTGAAAGAAGCATTGGAATTAACCAAAATTTACAGCATAAGCGGGCTTTTACCCGCTAACGAACCGTTAATAACAAAACGTCCTTACAGACCGGTTCATCATTCGGCTTCTGCCGTAGGAATTATCGGCGGTGGGAGTAACCCAAAACCCGGAGAAATCACGCTTGCACACCGTGGTGTTCTGTTTTTGGATGAAATGGTCGAATTCCCCCGTAATGTTTTGGAAACTTTGAGGCAGCCGCTTGAAGACGGCGAAGTCGTTATTTCCCGTGCACAAGTTTCAATTAAATATCCTGCTGATTTTATGTTGCTCGGTGCAATGAATCCATGCCCGTGCGGTTTTCTGGGAGACAGTCAAAAACAATGTACCTGCTCGGAATTTCAAGTTCAGCGTTACCGCTCCCGACTTTCAGGCCCGCTTTTGGATAGAATTGATTTGCAAATTGAAGTGCCGAGACTGTCTCCTGAAGAATTACTTAATATGAAAAGCGATGCCGAACCGTCAATCGAAATCAGAAAAAGAGTTGTGAATGCAAGAAAAATTCAAGCCCAAAGATACAAAGATACAGGGATTTTAACTAATTCAGAACTTAATTCCGATTTAATAAAACAGTTTTGCCAAATTGATGAAAATTCCGAAAACATGCTTAAAACCGCCATTATAAAATTTAATTTGTCAGGCAGAAGTTATGACCGGATTTTAAAACTTGCCAGAACGATAGCCGATTTAGACGGAGTTGAAAAAATCGCCCAAACACACATTGCCCAAGCACTGCAATACAGAACGTTTGTGGCAGAAGAAGCTTATGTTTAAGATTTTGTTGGACTTTCTAGCCTAACCTATAATTTATGCGGAGATAATCATACTAAATCTCCGCATAAAATGCGGAATTATTATTTAGTTTTGTTACATATTTTTATTTAAAATATCATTTTGCAGAGATAATATGTTATAATATACGCATAGCATGCGGAGATTCAGCAAGTTTAAAATAGGGACAAAATATTTACCCCTGCGGAGATACTATGTACATATACAAAAATCCAAATTGGGCAAATTTCACTTGGGATAAGGATATCATCCTTAATTTATTATCTCGGGTTAAGTTAAAACAGGGTTATTTGCTGGGAAAAATGGACACCCTCGGTTTTGACATTAAAGAAAAGGCTATTTTAAATATCCTTACCGAAGATGTTATTAAATCAAGTGAAATAGAAGGACAAATACTCAATACCGAACAAGTACGTTCTTCTATCGCTAAAAGGCTTGGAATTGATATTGGCAGCAATATTTTTGTAGAAAGAGATGTTGAAGGCATTGTAGAAATGATGCTTGATGCAACACAAAATTATAGCCAAACAATAACTAAAGACCGATTATGCGGTTGGCAATCTTCTATGTTCCCCGGAAGTTATAGTGGATTATACAAGGTAAAAACAGGTTGCTATAGAGATGATAAAAATGGTCCTATGCAAGTTGTATCAGGGGCGATAGGTAAAGAAAAAGTGCATTTTCAAGCTCCTGCTGCCGTAGTTTTGGATGTTGAAATGAATAAGCTCATTGATTATATCAATAATGAGAATGACAATACCGATTTAATTATAAAATCAGGTATTGTTCACTTATGGTTTGTAATCCTTCACCCGTTTGAAGATGGAAATGGCAGAATAGCAAGAGCATTAACTGATATGCTCTTAGCAAGAAGCGAAAATTCTTCAAATCGTTTTTATTCTATGTCTTCTCAAATTAAAAAAGTTAAAAAATCTTATTACAAATCACTGGAAATAACTCAAAAATCATCCTTGGATATAACCGATTGGTTGCAATGGTTCTTAGAAAACCTTTTAATCGCTATTGATAATTCTGAAATATTGCTTAAATTTGTGTTACAAAAAGCTGAATTTTGGCAAAAAAATCAAAGCAGCTCACTCAATGAAAGACAAATAAAAGTATTGAATATGGCATTAGATGATTTTAAAGGTAATTTGACCACAACCAAATGGGCAAAAATATGCAAATGCTCACAAGATACAGCCACAAGAGATATAGCAGATTTAATAGGAAAAGGTATTTTAATCAAACAAGGTGAAGCAAGAGCAACACAATATATAATTAATTTTTAGTGTTAAATAAAATTGTTACACGCTTAAACAACAAGTATCTTGAACATAAGTGGTTTTGAATTTTTTATGGCAATGTCCTTGAACGTATTCTTTAAGCAAATCACAGCAAACGCTGCAGACTTTTTCCGTTGCTTTTCTGTCGTAATCGCTTTCGTAATTAAAATCAAATTGCAACATTGCCAGTAAAAAATCTCTTAATTTATGATGCAGCTTTGTCTTAATTCCAAGGTGCTTATTGCATTCTTCACAAATTACTCCGCCCATTTTGGATGAAAAATACATGTTTTCTCCCAAAATTTGCTCTCTACAGCAAAGACACATATCTAACTCAACCCCAAAGCCAGCTATTTGCATAAATTTTAATTGAAATTTAATAACCGCAATCAAAATTTCTTTATCTTCTTTTGCGTTGGAGATTTTCTCCAGTGTTTTATAAAGCAAATCGTAAATTTCACTCGAACATGGGTCATTTTCTACACCGAAATTATTTACAATCTCTGAAACATACATTGAATTAAGCAATTTGCTCATATCTTGGCGGGAATTTTTAAAAGTATTAAGTGATTTTGCTTCGCAAATTGTATCCAAATTTTTGCCTTTGTACATCATAAGCTGATTTGCAACAAGCAAATCCATTCTTGCACCAAGCTTACTTTTGGGTTTTTTGCAGCCCTTTGCCACACCCTTGATAAGCCCGTTTTCTTTGGAATACATAACAACGATTTTATCAGCTTCACTTAGGTTATACGATTTTAAATTTATCGCATCCGTTACAAAATTATTCGTCATCAAAACGTCCTTTAATATCTTTTGTGCCGTGGAACACACCTTTAATCATCTGCTGAAGTTCATTTTTATTATCGGATTTTGAAAGCACTTCTTCTTCTGAGGCAATACCTTTTTCATAAAGTCTGAACAGTGACATATTCATTGTAAGCATATCATTAAACGAACCTTTCTTAACCAAATCATAAATTTGTTCAAGTTCATCTTTTATAATAAAATCTTTTACGGTAGAAGTACAGACGAGTATTTCGCAAGCAGGATGTCTTCCTTCTCCGTTTTGGTTGTTAATCAGTTTTTGGGCAATCGTTCCTCTCAGTGTTCCTGCAATTTGACTTCTTACATAGTGTCTGTCTTGAGGGTCAAAAATGTTAACAATTCTGTTAATTGTTTGAACCGCATCGTTTGTATGCAGTGTTGCAAAAACCAAATGACCTGTTTCCGCTGCTTTCAATGCACTCTCAATTGTTTCTTTGTCTCTTATTTCACCAATCAAAATAACATCAGGGTCCTGACGCATTGCGTACTTTACACCTTCCGGAAACGAAGGCGTATCAATACCGACTTGACGTTGGGATATGATGGACTTTTTGCTTGTAAATACAAATTCAATCGGATCTTCTATTGTTATAATATGTTTGGGATAATTAATATTAATATAATCAATCAAAGATGCCAGTGTTGTAGATTTACCGCTTCCTGTAGGACCCGTAACCAACACCAGTCCGTTATTTAAACTTGCAAACTGTTCCATTGAAATTGGCAGCTTTAATTCCTGAATATTTTTAATAACATAAGGAACATTTCTTATTACAATAGCACTTTTGTTAAGCTGTCGGCTTAAGTTAACCCTGAACCTTGACAAACCTTTGATTTCATAGGAAAAATCCAAATCAAAAACAGACATTGCTTTTGTTTTAACATTTTTCGGAACAAGAGTATTTATTATTACATCAATGTCATCTTCCGTCAGCTTTGGCATGTCAATTTTCATTATTCTGCCGTCTTTTCTCACAACAGGTCTTTCATCCGTCCTTAAATGAACATCCGAAGCCCCGATAGAAATAGCTTTCCTTAAAAAATCATTTATATTAAACTTTTCCGGCAAAATACTCCCTCCGCCCAATAATTATATTTCATTGCTATAATAACATTTTTATAAACAAAGAACAAATTATTTACAAAGTGAAAAGTGAGAAGTGAGAGGTGAAGGGTGAGAAGTAGGTCGGGCATTCTTGCCCGACAGCAAAAAGCAAAAAGTAGGTTGGGCTTGACAAAGGGAACCGCCGAAGAAATGAGGCGTGTGACCCTGTCCTTCGTAAGAAGAGAGAAGCAAGCCCGACAATAAATATGCCTAACTTAATTATTAACTGATAAAGCCCATTCTAATTTGCTGCTTTTATCATATGGTTCTTGCGAAAAATCCATGAAGTGTTAATATAATTAATCATGGATATAAATAAAATATTAAAACTTAGACAGTTCAAGGCCTAACTATATTTCACGAATTTATCTGTTGAACCTTATCATATTAGAAATTTGACCCAAAAGCATTCTTCCCCTTATATTCGGTGGTTGTTCTCCTGCAACTCTGGAATTAAATATATCTACCATCAATAGTTGTGGGGAAGTAGTTTTTGTTAAAACACCCTTACCGTGGTTATAACGTATTTCTATAGCATCATATGGAGAAACTCTTTTGGGTGCGACAAGTTTAACTTCACCTTTTATTCCAGCTGATGCTCTTTCAAAAGCTTGTTTGTAAGCTCTTAATAGTTTTTCGGCACAAAGTTTTCCACCGGGAAACATTTCCATCCTTGCTTCCGGTGAATTATTCCTATAAGTATCTCTTATTGCGTTTTTTAGTATTCTTTTAACTTCCGGTGTTATTCTTAATTGTGCCTGAAATGCCGGCATTTTTTGTTTATAACCACAACAGTTACTTTGTTTTATTGAATTGGTTTTCATTTTTATACTTCCTTTCTTTTTTATTACAATTATTTTAAAGACGGTAAATAATATTTTTTGCTACTACTTTTTCTATCCTATCCTATCCTATCCTATCCATTATTATGACTGTGTTTTAGCTAATTTAAATTCATATTTACAATTCGTAATATATTGACTTTTGCAATATTTTGAGTTAAAATAAATAAAATAATACAAAGATTTTTGATAAATTTTGTATTTCAATACAAAATTTATCAAAACAGGTGAAGAATGAAGCGGTGTCTACAAGAAAAAATTGAACAACAACTATACAAAGGCAAAGTTATAGTCCTGTACGGTGCAAGACGTGTAGGAAAAACTTTTTTGGCTAATGAAATACTTAAAAACCAAGAAAAAGCAGGTAAAAAAGTTCTATATTTAAATTGTGAACTTTTTGACACCAAGAAAAATTTGGAAACAACAAATGAACAAGATTTAAAAAAATATCTTGGCAACAATGATTTTGTTGTGCTTGATGAAGCTCAACGTATAAAAAATATCGGGCAAATTCTTAAAATCCTTGTAGATACTTACCCTGAGATACAAATTTTAGCAACCGGTTCCAGTAGCTTCGATTTAGCGAATAATTTAGGAGAACCACTTGTAGGAAGAAAAAGGGATTTTCTTCTATACCCGCTCTCCATGCAGGAAATTATAGATAATTCAAATTTTCATGAAGCTTTAAGTAACTTAAAATCTATGCTGCAATATGGGCTTTATCCCTCAGTTTTTAAGCTACCTTATGAAGAAGCTGCAAATGAAGTTCAGGAAATCACAAGCAGTTATTTATACAAAGATATTTTAATGTTTGAGAATATAAAAAATTCAGGATTAATTCTTGATTTGCTGCAATTATTAGCACTACAAGTCGGAAACGAGATTTCTTATAATGAACTGGCAACAAAACTCGGAATAAATGTTAGAACGGTAGAAAATTATATTGATTTACTGGAAAAATGTTTTATAGTGTTTTCTTTAAGGGCATTAAAACGCAATATAAGAAACGAAGTAAGCAGAAAATCAAAGAAAATTTATTTTTACGACTTGGGAATACGAAACGCAATTATCCAAAACTTTAATAAGTTGGAGTTAAGACAGGACGTTGGCGGGTTGTGGGAAAACTTCTGTATTGTCGAAAAGTTTAAATACAATCAGGCAAATAATATTTTTACCAACAAATATTTTTGGAGAATGTATTCGGGGCAGGAAATTGATTATATTGAAGAACACGATGGGAAATTGGACGCTTACGAATTCAAGTACAGCCCGAAGGCAAAAATTAAAAAGCCGACAAAATTCCTCGAGGCTTATGACAATACATCTTTTAACATTATTCACAGTGACAATTGGTTTGAGTTTTTAATAAAGTGAAAAGCGGGTAGGGTGCATTTATGCACCAATACAAAAAACAAACAAATTTGCGTCACCCTGAACTGGTTTCAGGGTCTATCCGGTAAACTATACCGGTAAGATGCTGAAATAAATTCAGCATGACGACTTATTTGTTTACTTTTTGTCTTTAAGCTTTTCAACCTCTTCTCACTTCTCATTTTAAAAACCCCCTTGACATGAAAAAAGTTTAGTATAACAATTTAATAATGAGGGTCTTGGGAAGAAAAGTTCTTTTCTTTAACTTTCATTTTTAAGGACAAAATTATGACGAAAAAAACATTTTTACACGATGAGCAAGTAAAGCTTGGAGCCAAAATGATTGAATTTGCAGGATGGATAATGCCTGTTTCATACACTTCAATCATTGATGAACACAAAACCGTAAGAGAAAACATAGGAATTTTTGATGTATCACATATGGGTGAAGTTTACGTATCAGGCAAAGACAGCTTGGCGTTTCTTAATAAACTCGTACCGCAGGACGTTGCAAAATTGACGCTGAGCAAAGCAATATACTGTCAGCTTTTGAATAAAGCAGGCGGAATTATTGACGATTTAATTATTTACAAACTCGAAGACGAAAAATATTTGATAATTGTAAACGCTTCAAGAATTGATGAAGACCTGAACTGGATGGTTAGAAATTCTCTCGGATTTGATATTGATATTGAAAATCAATCCCATAATTACTCGCTTTTAGCTGTCCAAGGTCCAAAAGCTTCCGATTTAATGGAAAAACTTGGTATAAAAAAAGAAAATCAACCCGAATTTTTCTCAATAAAAAGAGCAGAACTGTTTAATATAAATGTTTTTATATCAAGAACAGGCTACACCGGCGAAGATGGGTTTGAAATCTTAGTCAGAAACGAGTTTTCTGAACTTTTATGGAACTATATAATCAAAGCAGGGCAAGAATTCGGGATTAAACCGATAGGACTCGGAGCAAGAGATACTTTAAGACTTGAAGCCGCTTTGCATCTATATGGAAACGATTTGGATGAACAAACCACTCCGATTGAAGCAGGGCTTACCTGGTCTATCTCAAAAACAAAAACGGCAGACTATAATGGAAAAGAAATTATTCAACAACAGCTTGAAAAAGGCGTGAACAAAAAACTTGTCGGATTAAAAATGCTCGACAAAGCTATTGCAAGACATGAATATGAAGTTTATTATAATAATGAAAAAGTCGGTATTATCACAAGTGGCGGGGTTTCTCCGATTTTGGGAGAAAATATCGCACTTGCTTATGTTAACAATATTAAAGATATTTGCACAGGATGTATAGTTCAGGTTAAAATAAGGGAAAAATTTTATAATGCTGAAATCGTAAAAAAACCATTCGTACAGAAGAAAAACAAAGTGTAGGAGATAAATATGAGTATTACAGAAGGAATTTTATGCAGTAAAAGTCACGAATATGTTCAGGAAAAAGACGGCAAATATATTGTCGGTTTAACCGATTATGCCATAGAACAATTGGGAGATATAGTTTTCCTTGAATTACCGGAAGTAGGTGCTGAATTTGCCAAAGGCGAAGTTTTTGCCACAATCGAATCAGTAAAAGCAGCATCCGAAATTTACATGCCGATTTCAGGAAAAATCGTTGAAATAAACGAAACGGTTGTCGATAATCCGGAAATTTTAAACGAAAGCCCGTTTGAAAAAGGATGGCTTGTTAAAATCGAAAGCGAAACCGCTTCGGTTGATTCCGTTGATTTGCTTGAATACGATGATTATAAAGAAGAATTGGCTTAATAAACTAATTTGTTTTCACAGGGGTGGTTTTGCTTTACAAAACCACCCCTGTGATTTCAAAGTTATGAGAAATAAATCTTTAATTATTAAGGCTTTCTGCTAATCTTTCTGCTAATGTGTTTATTTGTTTAAGTTGCATTGATTTTAATGATTCTCCCGGAACACCATTTAGATGTTGTGGTATTTTCACTAAACGTCCTTCTTTAATAATCATAAAAACTAAATCAAATAAACTACTCCCTGCGGATAAATAAGTTTTTTTTGCAAAAATTACTTGTTTAATTGGTATTAATGGACTTAAAGCCTCTTTTAATTTTTCTAAGAATTGTAATAAGTTACTATCTTCAAGAGACATTTCTGATGTATCTGTCTCAATTCTTGCTCTTTTTAAGGCTCTTTTTGCCTCTTCTCCCCATAATAGTTTAACTCCAAAATGCGGGTTGTAAAGACTTTGAGGACTTTGTCCTATTCTTTGTATTTGCATATCTTAACTCCTTTCTAGAAAACGATTAATAAATAAGGATTTTATTATAATAAGACTTGCGACTATTTTAAACTTTTTTAAAATAATATTTACATTCTGTAACAATTAAGTTCCAAAAGCTTGACAAATTAAATTGATGTGTCATAATTATAAGGTAGATTTAAGTGTAGCCGAAACACTAAATAGCAAAAAAGATTCATTACCCCGGTAAAAACATATAAACTCCTAAATATAAACACTAAAAGAGACCATTAGGATGCAGAAAACGACCCACTCTATCACTAGAGTGGTTTTTTTTATGTGAATAAGAGTGGGTTATCGGATTATAGGTTTAAAAATAACCGATAATCGTATCATCCCATAAACTTTTTCTTGCTTAATACAGCCCTTCAGCCTTTAAGCTAAAACACTATTCACCATTCACCATTAATAGTGTACAAACTACAATTATGCCTGGCGTTTAGTCTCTACAAACCTTTCAGCCTCTTTCTTTGTAGTTATTTCACCCGATAACTGAGCCTCTTTTAAAGCATTAACTATTTCTCCGAGTTCTTTGGATGGTTTTATGTTTAACAGTTCCATAATTTCATATCCCGAAAGCAGTTTAGGCAATGGTTTTAGAGAATCTTTAACGCTTAAATAAAAATCCAAAAGTAATTGTAAATTATTTATATTCTTTGCAATTATTTCATCGGTAATCTCAATTCCTCTTGCTGAAAGCCTATCCGCCATTGCAAGAATTATTACATCAATAACTTCATTTCCCATTTTTCGTATCAAACGCATATAAACTTTTTCGTTTATTTCCGGATTTCTGACAACATGAGAGGGATAAATATGGTATTTTATCATTTTTACAATGTAATCTGTTTGTTTTTTAGAAAATTTGGCACTTTTAAGAAGTTTTATACCAATTTTTGAACCGATATCATCATGTTTGATAAATCTGTGTTTACCTGTATCTTCTTCTATTGTCCAGGTATCGGGCTTACCGATATCGTGCAAAAACCCTGCTAATTTTAAGTGTGCCAGCCTTGAAGCACCGCTAAAATCAGTTTTTTGTAAATGTTCTTGCACCTCAGGATTGCTTTTTTTATAAATTTCTTCGATTTGCCGAACTATTTCAATTGAATGT
The DNA here is from genome assembly GCA_028694425.1 of Candidatus Gastranaerophilales bacterium. Lineage (GTDB taxonomy): Bacteria > Cyanobacteriota > Vampirovibrionia > Gastranaerophilales > Gastranaerophilaceae > JAQVKX01. The sequence continues at coordinate 9,474 of JAQVKX010000012.1, read as the reverse complement.
TCGAAAAGATTAAGATGATGATGCAAATTTGGCGGAACTTTTTTAAGCTCTTGGGAAATCGGTAAAATCTCTTTTAATAATCCTGTTTTATCCATATCAGTAAGCGTTTTGGCACTATAATCACCGGAAAAAAGTTTTAAAAGCTCATAATTTATTCTTTCCACAGCAGTTTGACGGATTTTTGAGGCATGCTTTGCAACAATTTCGCTTAATTCATTGTCTACGTCAAACCCCAGAGTAGCTTGGAATCTATATACACGAAGCAATCTAAGCGGGTCATCAACAAAATTTTGCTCATTAATATGGCGAATTTTTTTGGATTTTAAATCTTTGATTCCTTCGGTAAAATCAAGTATTTCAAGTGTTTTAAGGTTTATGGCAATCGCATTTATCGTCAAATCTCTGCGTTTTAAATCTTCTTCAATGTTTTTACCAATCAAATTTGCAATATCAATGCAGTTAACTTTATCTTTCAAGATAAGTCTGTAAATTTTATTCTCTTCATCAAGAGGAATAAAAGTTGCATCGATTGATTTTGCAAGACTTTGAGCAAATTTTTTAGCATCTGCTTTATCAATAATTAAATCTTTATCAAAATTTTCTTTATCTTGAAAAAAATCCCTTAATGCCCCACCGACAAGGTAAACATCCGCATTTTTAACATGCCGTTTAATCAAATTAAGAATTTTATCATTTTTTATTTTTTCCGTAATTTTATTCATAATACAATGTTTCCAAGAGCAGTAATAACAGCGGTTTCCGCTGTTAATATCAGATTGCCGAGTGATAAAGAAGTTATTTTATTTTCCTCAAAAAAATCAAATTCTTTGTCTGAAAAACCGCCTTCAGGTCCTATTATAACAAGAATTTTTTCATTTTTTAAAATAGGATTTTCATTTAAGTAATTTTTTAACTTATAATTGGCATTTCGCTCTGTAAACGCTAAAACCCTGTCAAACTCTTTGCTTGAAACAAGTTTTTCAATCGAGGTCAATTCGAAAAATGTGGGAATATAAGCCCTCTCGCATTGTTTTGAAGCTTCTGCCATTATTTTCTGCCATCTGGAAATTTTTTGTTCAATAACACTTTTTTTAACCGCACAATTATCGGTTAAAATCGGATAAATTCCTTCAATACCAAGCTCCGTTGCTTTTTCTACAATAAAAGACTGTGCATCGCTTCTTAACGGACTTTGTGCCAGATAAAGCTTAAATTCAAGTTTACGTTCAGATTTATAACTCTTCATAACTTGTATTTCAATTGAATTTGAAGTTATTTTTTGAATTTTTCCTTCATGTTGAATTTGGTTTTCGTCAATTAACAATATATCCTCGCCGACTCTTGAGCGGAGAGATTTGGCTATGTGATTATAAGTTTCCTTGTCAGATATAATCACATGGTTATTTGTTAATGTTTTTGAATTTATAAAATAATGAGGCATTTTTTTTATCCTTACACGAAAAACCCTTCTGGTGTCGCCTTTCTCTAAAAGTGAGCAGTGAACAGTGAGCAGTGAGCTGAAATTTTTCTATTTCCCATTTACTATTTACTATTTACTTTTCCCTTTCTCTAAATAATATCAAACATTTAGACGAAATTCAATCATTTTAGCTACATAATCATTGAAACAAGCCGAAACAAATGATATAATGTAATAGAGGTTTTAAGTAGGGAAATTATGCCATTAACACGGACAGGATCAACTTTTACATATCTCCAAAGTTACTTGAATAGCCATACTTCGGCTTATCAAGATTCTATGGAGCAGCTTTCTTCAGGGAGTAAATATAACTCCGTTGGAGACAATCCCGTTGCCATTTGCAAAGCCGAAAAACTGGCTGTCGAAATTGAAACATCTTCAACTGCCGACACAAATATTGAATTAGGCGAAGATTTGATGTCAATGGCTGAAACTTCACAAGAAGATATTATTTCAAACTTACAAAGAATTTACGACTTATGTATTCAAGCAGCTAACGGGACTTACTCTGCGAATGACAAAAACGAAATTATAAGAGAAATAAGGGCTCGGCTTGATTACATAGACAGTGCGGCTGATTCGACTAATTTTAATGATATTAATCTTTTAGACGGCTCTGCAAGTGCTTTAAAACTACAAACGGGAACGGACGCAAACACAAGAATTACCATCGGCGATGCTTTAATTGACGTACATACAGATATTCTTAATGTAGACTTGGATCCGAGTATAACCGGAGAGAATTGGACAAATCAAGATATTGCAAATTATATTGACGATATTGGTGCAGCGATAAGTACTATAACAAGTGCTTCTTCAAAACTTGGTGCTTATTCAAATCGATTAGACACCGTTTCAGAAACATTATTTAATCTAAGTACTAATTTAACGGCTAAAAAGTCGGGTTTAGTAGATGCCGATGCTGCCGAAGTAAGTGCAGACCTTGTTAAAAATCAGATTTTACAAAACGCATCAGTAAGTATATTGGTTCAGATGAATGGCATGCAGTCTTTGGCATTAAGCCTATTCGGTGATTAATTTTCCAATAAAAAAGGGACGAATTCCGTCCCCTAGTCCCTTGAAAATGGAGTTTGTGTTGTGAGTGAAAAAGTCTCTAATCTTTTCTCTTTCTATGTACTGCCTACTTATGAACCTACCAATTTCAACGTTTCTTCCAATAACTGCTTGTTCGTTGAAATAAGTTTATTCGTTAATTCCATCTGAACTTTTGCCTGCTGGAAATAAGATATATTTCCTTTAAAATCAACGTTGGACATCTCTAAAAGTCCTGAGCGGATTTCGCCTCTGCCCATAACGGGATTTCCGGATTCTTCTGTTTCAATATATAAACCTTGTTTAATTTCATATAACCCCGCAGAATTATGGAAATTCATATTCGCAATTTTGTACAAAGGCACCATGGTCTTGCCTTTATCAGCCTTACCATATAATATTCCATCACCTTTTATTTCATAATCATCATATTTACCTAAATATTTTCCGTTATTCGGGTCAATCCACAATTTAATATTTGTTGTGGGAATATTCATTGCACCGCCAACAGCCGTAGTTTCCTGGTATAAATCGGCATTTACGGTACTTGTCCCCTGCATAATTTCACCTTTGTCATTAAGGATATATCCTTGAACGGTATGACCGTCTTTATTTTTATATACACCTTCTTTATCAAAAGTAAATTCGCCTAAACGGGTATAAATGCTCTTGCCTTCTTGATTTTTAACAACAAAGTAACCCTGACCTTCTAAAAACAGGTTGGAGTTTGAAGTACCCGGCATGGATTTGCCCTGAGAAAGTTTTTTATTCGGATTATCTAAAATAGCACCGCCGAGAAAAGTTTGGAAATTAACGCTGTTTTCCCTAAAACCTGGTGTATAAGTATTACCCATGTTTTCAGCAAGTACATCCATCCAGTTAACGGTTGCTTTTTGAACATTTAAGGCTGTTATAAATGAATCATTCATTTTCATTCTCCTTATTATTTTTATTTCCTTGTTCTTGTTTTTGCTTGTTACTGTAAGACAGTTCATTGTAAGGTAAATTTTGTTGGTCAAAACTTTGTCTTAAACTTGCAATATTATTCCTCAGATAATTTTCAACAGCAGCATTACCCGGAATAAAATTTGCACTGAGATTTCCATCCTTATCAACTCTAATAATCACTGCAATATCTTTGTCAAAGTCTATCCTAACAGGTTTGCCTGTTTGCATTGAATTATTTAAAGCATCCAAAAGTGTTTGAGAAACCTGCACGGTTTGTTGTGTAGCTTCTGTCTTAATTTCCGCAAAATTATTATTTACAGTATTTTGATTGTTTACTTGCGAGGTTTGAGCAGTCATTTGCTGATTTTCTACAAGATTTACAAAAAACGTTATGTCATTGTTATCCATATTTAAAATCCGGCAATAATCATCTTTTCTTGAAGTTTTTTCATCAGCTGTTAATGTTTGAGTTTTGCCAATACCGATTTTTAATTCATTCAATGTTGCAATTTTTGCATTAAGCTCTTCCACCGGAGGAAAATCTTCTTTATGTTCGACATTGGTTCTATTTTTTATTTCATCTTTTAATTTATCTTTTGCTGTTTGTTGAATATTGTTTGCTTGAGCATTCTTAATGTTTTGGTTAGTTTGTGGATTTGCATCCGGTTGTAAAGTATCGTTTGTCTTCTGTTCTTGTATTTGTGCAACTTGTTCTTCACTTTTAACAGGTACTTTTGCAGTCTCTTTTGTTGAATCATTTGTCTTAATTGATTCAAGTTCGTCTTTAAATGTTGTTGAATTCTCATTGTTTACGGTACTTGCGGGTACTGTAGCCGTTGAAGGCAATGTATCTATAGTTTTATTTGTTTGTATTGTTGTTTCAATATTCATCTAAAGTTTCACCTTCCATTAATTCAATTTGTTTCAAAATTTCTTCATCTTCAAGCTTTTGTTTTGTATGCTGAAAATGTCTTTGTACACCGATTTCTGAGAAATTTTTTAGTTCAAGTTTCTTTTCTTCTTCAAGATAAATTTCTTTGTGTCTTTCTTTGTGCTTTTCTAAAACTTTTACTGCTTTTTCAAGTTCGACAAGCTTATGAATTTCTTCTTGAAGTTTTCTAAGTTTTTCTTGTCTTATTTCTTCGAGTTTTTCGCCTTTTTCCCAAAGATGATGAAGATATTTGTCATAAGCTTCCATCATTAGACTGTCCGCATGCCTTTGATTTTGTTTTATTAACTCGATTTCCTCGTTGTTTTTTCTTATATTTAACTCGGCAATATCAAGTTCTTTTTGAGCCATTTGCACAGCTAAGAGCTGCTCTTCTTTCTTGCGAATTCTGAAATCAAGTATTTTTTGTAATCGATAAACAAAAGGCATGGTTAAATCACACTCTCACACATTTATTATGTATGATTACCATTGTATTTCACACATCTAAACGGAGGATTGTTCTACAATTTTTATTTAATGATTTAATTCGGCATGTCAATAAGTGAGTTGAATAGGTGAAAAGGTTAACAGTTTATAGGATGATAGGGTTATAGGTTGTTTAAATTTATTAAAATTGCACTTATTCACTTTCAAAATCAACTTATAGACTTATCAACTTATAAACTAAAGCATTTTCCATTTTCCCATCCATATTGCAAAAATAATTGTTCTTCCTCCCCACCTACGGGGGAGGATAAGAGGTGGGGGGTATCAATGTCGAACGCTTTTTGCAATTTATTATTGTTTTCCCATTTTTCATTTTTCATTTATTTTTAAAATCTCTTTCTAAACAAAAGTTAACATTTTTCAAAAATTCCTAAAGTTTATTTCAAAACAGCCGTAACTTTGATTACACAAAAAATAAAAAATAAATAAGACCTAAAAAGCAGGTTTGTGCAGCGGTCTTAAAAAGGAGATGTAACGATGTATGAAAGTTATCCATGGCCGGGAGCCGGTATTAAAACTGAAATAAAACTTTTAATAAAATGGTTTAAAGAACTGTTTCATAAAAGTCAATAATCAAGATACAAGCCATATATGGCTTGTATATACAATATTTCAAATTTGTAAAATTTGTGAAAATATGAGCAATTTTTAAATAGAAAAAAACTTTATATATATGTAAGGGAAAAAACAAAACAGGGTTTAAAAATTCGGGTTGTAATAATAAAAAAGGAAATAAAATGCGTTAAGAGTTTAACGTATTGAAAAAAGTTTATACTCTCTCTCTTAATATCCTCGTGTTTATTTAATGTTTGCTCAATTAGGGCAAACTTTTTTTTGCCTTTAAGCAGTAGATATATGAGCCTGCGGAAAAATTTTAATTTAACTTATAAACTAAAAAGCTATGCCTCCATGCCTCCACGCCTCCACGCCTCTTGTCTTCTTTCCTATTTCCTATTTGCTATTCCCCAACTTATCTTTCGTATAATTAACCAATCCGCCGATATCTATTAATTCTTTGATTGAGCCTGTATAAGCTGTTGTCGGATATGTTTTGCCGGTTGATAAGTTCTTAATTGTTCCGTTTTCAATATCAACGTCTATTTCGTCGCCTTTTTTTACTTCGTCGGGTAATTCAGCATTTTTCAATATAACAAGCCCGATATTAATTGCGTTCCTGAAAAAAATCCTAGCAAAACTCTTTGCAATAACTGCTTTGATACCTGATGCTTTAATAGCAATCGGGGCATGCTCTCTTGAAGAACCGCAGCCGAAATTTTCTCCGGCAATAATTACATCTCCTTGTTTAACCTCATTTGCAAAATCTTTATCAATGTCTTCCATACAGTGTTTTGCCAACTCCGCAGGCTCGGAAGTGTTTAAATATCTTGCCGGAATTATAACATCCGTATCCACATTATCTTTGTATACCCATGTTTTTGTCATATTTAACCCCTTTTTTAGTTTAAAAGTGAATAAGTGATTAGGTGAATAAGTGATTAAGAAGTTGAATGGGTAAATGGGTGAACAGTTTCGTTTAAAAACTACGCCTCCACGCATCTACGCATCTTGTCTTCTTTACCTTTCCCTGTTTCCTGTTCCCTCTTTTCTGCTCACCTCTAACCTCTCACTATTTACAATATTCCCTTCGTTGAAGGGATTAAGTCTTTTTTGCTTTCATCAATCGAACAGGCTATGCTAAGAGCTCTGGCAAATGATTTAAACACAGCCTCTATTATGTGATGCGTGTCAGAGCCTTCAAGCATTTTTATGTGGATTGTAGAAAGGCTTGCTTGTGCAAAACTGTTAAAAAAGTGCGGCAGCAACACGGTTTCAAAATCAGAAGTCTTTTCATCCTTAATTTCGGCACTGATTTTCGAAAAAGCCCTTCCGCTCAAATCAATAACCGCAAGTGATAACGCTTCATCCATCGGCAGAATAAAGTTTCCGTAACGCACTATTCCTTTTTTATCGCCTAAAGCTTCTTTAAACGCATCTCCGAGAGTAAGTGCAACATCTTCAATTACGTGGTGGTTGTCTTTGTCATGAGATTGAACATCAATTTTTAAGTCAAACCCGCCATGGGCTGCAAATTGTTCCAGCATATGCGTAAAAAACTTGATAGGAGTGTTAATTTCACGATTGCCGCTACCGTCAATGTTTAATTCAACTTTAACTTCCGTTTCGGATGTTTTTCTATTTTTCTTAACTTCTCGCATTTTTTATCCTTTTGCTTGGTGGGATAGTAATCCCACCCTACCGTTTCTTTTGTTGTCGGGCAAGTATGCCCAACCTACTGTTTACCCCTTAAAAATTCAATTAAATCAGTTGTCTTATCTAATACTACCATGGCATTTTTAGATTTCAATAAATTTTTTAATTCCAATGATTTATCTTGCGGCGGTAAAACGCCAACCCCTGTGACTTCGGCAACATTTGCGCAAATCATGTCATCAACCGTATCGCCAAGATAATAGATTTTATCGGTGATTATCTTTTCCTTGATAATCTTAATCCCTTTGCAATCGGGCTTTTGGTGGTCGAGAGTAACATCCTCAAGTGTTACAATCGGACAGAAATATTTTGTTAAGCCATGTTTTTCAAGCGTAAAATAAGCCTCTTCCCGCAAACGCCCCGTAAATATTGCCAAATTAAAATTTTCAGAAAGTTTTTCCAAAAAATTTTTATCAATTAAGATTTCTTCAATATCTGCAAGTTCCTTATAAAAACCTTGAAAGACCTCTACAATATCATCATAATTTTCACTAAATCCGCGTTTTTTCAATAAATATTCCGTCAAATCCCAATCGTTGTTAAGTCCGCCGAGTTTTTTGGCTTCGGAAATCTCCTCCATTGAAATTTCTTTTTTCGAAAAATAAGCAAAAGTTTTCTGTGCCGCAACCCTGTAAGATTTTGAAGCATCTACCAAAACCCCGTCCATGTCAAACGCTATGGTGGGCTTAATTTTTAATGCATCAAGCACTTTTTGGCTGTTTTCGATTTTTGGAACAGCAATCCTAAAGCAATTTTTAAGCATCTGGGTTTGGTTAAAATATTTAACCTTGATTTTAGCCAAAAGCAGTTTATGGTAAACAAAATCAGCCTTAACGCCAAAATCTATGCATAAAAAGTTTGTTTTTGAAGGATAAACCTTTGCTCCAAGCTTGGTTAAACCCTGCACTAATACTTCTTTTGATTTTTCCATTTCGGTTTTAACATTTTGTAAATATTCAACATCATCAAGTGCCGCAAGTCCTGCTTTTACGGTTAAATTTGAAACATTATAAGGGCTGAGGTATTTTCTTAAATATTTTATGTTTTCGGGGGCGGAGATTATATAACCCAATCTTAGCCCCGCAAGTGCAAAATCTTTGGAGAAGGAACGTACTATAAAAATATTATCTCTGTCTTTTAACATTTCCAAATTTGTTACACCTGCGTAATTTCCGTAAGTCTCATCAATTAAAACAGGTTTGTTTCCGGCTTTTTGAATAACTTTTTTGATTACATCCGTCTCAATTACTTCCCCTGTGGGAGAATTTGGCGTTGTAAGATGAATTAAATCAGCTTTTTCAATATTTTTAAGAAACGCATCTGTCGGAAATTGCCATTTTACGTTATATGGAATTTCCAGATAATTAAGTCCGTTGATTTTTGAATATATTTTGGGCATCACAAAGGAAGGGCAAACCGTCAAGACGGTTTGCCCGTACTCCGTAAAAGTTCCGATAATTGAACTTATAGCTTCATCGGCACCGGCTGTCAACACTATATTTTCAATGTTTACCCCATGAAATCTGGCGAGTTTTTGAAGTAATTCACCGTAAAAGGGATAATATTGTACATCACTCGGCTCAACACCTTGCAAAGCCTTGATAACTTTAGGTGAAGGTCCAAAATCGCTTTCATTTCCGTCCAGCTTTAGATATCCGCTCTCATCAAAAAGCGGAGTAGGATAACCCTGTAAGTCCTGTATAGTCTTCTTTGCTTTCATACCTCAATTATACAATAAAAATGGGAATGGGTTTCAAAAAGTGAACGGTGAGCAGTGAGCAGTGAACAGTGAGCAGAGCTTTTGCGTCGGTGCATAAATGCACCCTACCTTTCACTTTTCACATTTCACATTTCACGTTTCACATTTTACTTTTCCCCTTTTACCTTTTACCTTTTCCCTTCTTATATTAAGTTTGTAAATTTTTTTACCGTTTTTGCAATTCTTTGATATAAAAATACTTTATATGTATATATGATGTAAATACTATCGAGGGAGAACTTGATTATGTCAGAAAAAATTAATAGTACTAGTTTATTAGGTTATACAGGAAGTCCTGTTAAGAAACCTGAAAAACCAACAGAAGCCTCTGCTTTTTTGGCTATGGGAACACCGGATAATCCTCTCATAACAAATGGCAGTGGTTCTCAGCCTAACAGTGTATTTGCTGCATCTAACAATGCATAATTTACCAATAAATTTATTTGTTATAAAATAGTCCTATACACGAAATGTGAATAGGACTATTTTTATGTTATTAACAGCTGATATTGGGAACACAAGCAT
>JAQVKX010000155.1 GCA_028694425.1 Candidatus Gastranaerophilales bacterium | reverse complement strand
AATATGTTTTAGTAATTTATTTAGCGTTGATGATGATTTCGTCAATGTTAAACCCTCCTCAATACACTTGTATCGTAGGAGGGTTCTTTTTTACACCCCTATTTTCATGATACTAAATCTTTAGTTTCAGGATCTTATCAACGTAGTCTGCTGGATAAATGCTGAGCTACGCAGACAGGGTCACACACTTCGGAAACCTCAGCGGCTACCTTTGTCAATAAGTTCAGGGTGACGCATTATCAAATTCATCAAAAATTCAAGCACAAAGTTCGACAATGACGACATAGTCTCTATTTTTGTATATTTCCAAAAGTCTAGAAAGTTCAACACTTTTGGAAATGCATTTCCAAAACATTGACTTTTTATAAAAATTAAGCTATAATCATATTAACCAAAGAGGTTAATATGATTGAACGTAATTTATATCTTAAAAAACTTATAAGCTTTAAAGATAAGAAATTAATAAAGGTTATTACAGGCATTAGAAGATGCGGTAAATCGACATTGCTTAAAATTTTTCAGGATTATTTGTTACTAAATAATGTTGAAGATGCTCAAATTATTTCGATTAATTTTGAAAATCCTGATTTTGAAGATTTAAAAGATTACAAAAATTTATACAATCATATTGAAAAAAAATTGGTAAAAAATAAAAAAAACTATGTCTTTTTAGATGAAATTCAAAGTGTTCGTGAATATCAAAAAGCAGTAGACGGTTTGTATATAAAAGAAAATATTGATTTATACATAACAGGTTCAAACGCATATTTTTTATCCGGAGAATTAGCAACACTATTATCAGGTAGATACGTAGAAATTGAAATGTTACCTTTATCATTCAGTGAATATTTATCGGCATTACCTGAGAAAACTGATTTGCCTGAAAAATATAGGAATTATCTTGTGAAAAGCTCTTTCCCATGCACTTTGGAATTGCAGGATGAAACTCAAATTCGAACATATTTAGATGGAATATATAATACTGTAATATTAAAAGATGTTGTTGCTCGCAAAAACATTTCAGATGTACACATCCTTGAAAGCGTTGTAAGATATATGTTTGATAACATTGCTAATATTACTTCCGTTAAAAAAATAAGCGATGCTTTGACTTCCGCAGGACGAAAAATCTCTAATCATACAGTTGAGAATTATTTATCGGCTCTGACTGACTCATTTATTTTATATAAGTCCGGGCGATATGATGTTAAAGGTAAGCAGTATTTACAAACAAACGAAAAATATTATCTTGTTGATATTGGTTTGAGATACTTTTTACTAGGTAGCAAAAAAGCTGATATGGGCAGAATTTTAGAAAATGTTGTTTATTTAGAGCTTCTAAGAAGAGGATATGAAGTTTATGTTGGGAAAGTGGGAACTTTAGAAGTTGATTTTGTAGCTGTAAAAAACGGAGATGTTGAGTATTATCAAGTAGCACAATCAGTTCAGCAATTAGAGACATTGGAACGAGAATTAAAACCACTTGATAGTATAAAGGATCATAATCCGAAATATTTATTAACGTTGGATGTTGAACCACCGATATCGCATAAAGGCATAAAGCAGATTTACGTACTTGATTGGTTAATTTAAAAAAGATGAAAGCGGAGACTTTTGCTGTCAGAACTACATTCTCCACTATATTTTATTTTGTAGGTCGGGCTTGACAAAGCGAACAGGGGGAAAATGGACCTCGTGAGCCTGTCTTTCGAATGAAATGAGTATCAGTAAAACCTCAACCTACAGACTTTCTCCATTTTTAAAATTTTTGGTGGGTTAGGGAACCCACCCTACCCACTGTCTTTCGAATGAAATGAGGAACAGCCCAACAATGTTTTCGTTGGGGTAAAACCCCAACCTACAAACGTATTTGTCAGCCCGGATTTTATAGCTTATAATAAATATAGATGGCATTTAAATAGGTTAATTTATGAGAAAATATTTAAAAAATATTGTATTAGCTTTAATATTAAGTTTAGTTGTAAACAATATTGTTAATGCAGCTAATATAAATATTAAAGTAACAAATATTAAAAATATAAAGGGTGTTATAAGGGTAGGTATAATTAATAAAGAGAAAGATTTTCCATATGATGCTTTTACGGGAAAAAAGGTTACTGTAAGCGGAGACTCTGTCAGTATTAAATTTACCGGTTTGGCACCGGGTGAATATGCTATTGCCGTTCATCATGATGAAAATCATAATGATAAGCTGGACAAAAATGTTTTTGGCGTACCTTTAGAAGGATATTGCTTTTCAAATAATGTAAAAGCATTAACAGCTCCGCCTAAATTTAAGTATGCAAAATTCATATTAGATACATCATTTTCTCAAACTCTAAAAATGATTAATCTTTAGATATATTGATTGCGGCTTTGTATTATTCAATCCGTTTGGCGTGGGCAGGTATGCCCACCTGCTTAGCAATTTTGTTCATGTTTTAATAAAAACGAAGGGTTGAAACTTAATGCCCACCAGTCAGTAGTCAGTAGGTTGGGTTGAAATGTTTTATTTGTGATGTTTTAATATAAGCGGTTTCTTTTCAACCCAACATTTAAAAACCAATTACAATATTGTTAGGGTAAAAAGTGCAAATTTAATTTACAAAAACAATGCCTAAAACCTTTTACCCCAACCTACCTGATTTTAGTTAAATTTCTTCCACAACTTTTTGCAAAGCTTCGAGTGCGTCGGAAGGGAGTTTATCCAGTCCGGCTTTTTCTGTTTCTCTTGATTTGACAAAATTCACTCTGTCGAGCATGCGTTTTTTAAACTCTTGAGCGTATTCAGGATTATTTAAATCCGCATCAAAACCTTCAAGCGGCATTATTTGAATATCGGAGAAATTACCCCATTTTTCAAATTTTGCAGTTCCTTCAACAATAGCTTCAATTATACCCAAAGTATCTTTCGGTTGAACTTTTTTCCCCATAAAAGTTCCTGTATTTAGTATATAACAATCAACACCATCCTCAATAAGTTGTTTAAACCTTGTATAATCCATTTCCAGCGGATAAACTCTGAAAGGATTAGCGTAAGGCTCTACAACCAAGGCATTCGGGTCAACTCCTTCGGCAAGTCTTTCGGCACTTGTTCTTTTTGTAGCCAACGTTACGCCCATTGCAGACCCTAAAGAAGCTCCGGAAAGTTTTATCACAGGCGGAATTGTCGGATCTTGCATTAACCAAAAAATAGCGTTAATAGGTTCGTCTACTCTGTCAACTCTGTTTGGCGACCAAAGTTTTGATTTAACCGCACGCCCGTTGCCGTTTCTTATGTCTTCGGTTATTGAATAAAGTTTTCCGTCTTTTGTCTGAATTACTCCGTTGTTTTGTTGGGTAATTATGTATTTGTTGTCCTCGCAGCCGAGCGGATAATCCTGAGTTTTATCAAAATATGCCGGTTCAAGTGCGATTGAATATTTGTCATGAACGTTTATTATAAAAGCATCGTCATGTAATACAGTAATGTCATATTTATTATTGTGTTTTGCATGCGTAATTGTGGATTTGCCCGAACCTGAAAGCCCAAACACTGCCGCTTGAAAAGATTTTCCTTTTAAATTATATCTTTTCATCCCGCCATGGCATGATGCGTAACCGTTTCTTGCCGCCGCACCCCAGGCAAGGGTAAGGGTTCCTTTTTTATGCTCCCCGAAATATCTCATTCCCAAAATTGCCGCACAATTGTGTTTAGGGTCAAAGAAAGTTAATCCGTAAGGAAACTCCGGATGTGTCCAATCAGGGTCAGAAAATATATAAATATCACCTTCATTAATTTCACGGGACTTTTTATACATTTTTTCATAAGTTTTTGTTATATATTGAAAATTTAACATCCAGGAATAAAGAACATTTTCAAATCCTTCAGGAATCAGCAAATGGGCTTTCACCATAAAATCTTCTTCCAAACCCACAACAACATCTGCTTTTAACATTTTCTTATAACGTGTCAGATAAACGGCTTCCCTTATAATCGGTAATAAATCTGCTACATCACAATCAGGTTCACCAACAATTTTTTTTGCCGCAGCACAACGACCGACAACATTTCCGTCATTAAATAAAAGCTGGTTTGCACCTTTGGGTAATCCCAATTTTTCCGGTTTAAAAACGGGCATGCCTGTAAGCTCAACCGTTCCCGGGCTGCTTTTTGCCAGATAATATGCTTGAGATACATTATCTATTTGCTTTACATTATTACCGAAAAACGGTGCCGTTATAGTTGCACGTACTGCCGATGTGGTTGCTTTTAATTCACCTGAATCCCTAAAAAATTCGATAGTAGCCATATCTTATCCCCCGTAAAAATATTATCACACTGTTTTTATACTATACATAAAAAAGCTACAAAGGTAAAGAGGGGGAAATAGTGAATAGTGAATAGTGAATGGTGAATGGTGAATAGTGAATAGTTTATAAGTTGAAAGGTCGAATGGTTGAATGGTTGAAAAGTTTTAAAAGTGAACATTGAGAATAAATAAAGCGTGAAGGAAAATTTTCCATTTTACATTTTCAATTTTCCATTTATTTAATCTCACACAAAAAAGCGGCCTGTAGCCGCTTTTAAAAAACCTCTAATCTCTTAATTTCCTCTTAAAATTCCCCAAAGCAGAGCACTTGTCTCTCTGTGACTGTGCTTTTGCCGTGAACTTTTTCATCAAATATGATTAAACTGCTTATACTTACATTGCAATAAAATGCAATGCAAAACTGTCAATTTTCATATTTGCCCTAGTCTAGTAACGCGTCCAAAATAGCAGCGTTCTTTGTTGCAACGGTGTTTTCTCTTACTTTGTTTCTGTGAATGTAAGTTCTCAATGCTTCGCGTATCAATTCAGAACGTGAACGATTTTCCTTACCGGCGACTTCATCAATCTCGTCTAAAAATCTTTCGGGCATTGAAATTAAAACTCTTGCCATTTTCGTGTCCTCTTTATTCTTGTAATAATCTTTATTATCCTCGTACTTATATAAAGATATTTTTTATCTAAAAATTGCCTATTTCGTATATCTTTTTTATAATTTGTGTAACATTTCTTAATGAAAATAAAAAAAACGTTGCAAAATGGGGGCTTTTTATTAGGAATTAACAAAGACGCAGAGATGTAAAGCTGTTTTAAGTGAAACATGAAATGTGAAAAGAAGTTGAACGGGTTATACGGTGAATGGGTGAATGGGTGAATAGTTTAATTTTTCTTCGATTTCCCGGCTTTAAAAACTTTACAAATCGGGCAAAAAATAATACTTTTAAGAT
>JAQVKX010000154.1 GCA_028694425.1 Candidatus Gastranaerophilales bacterium | reverse complement strand
TAAGTCTATATTGTTTTGCAGCCATTTTAACTCCTTGTTTTTTTTTTGATTTTTGTTTCTTTTTTTATATGGCAGTAAAAAAAGTAATGTAAATCTAACAAATTACAAAAAATAAAACAATATTAAAAATTTATCTCTTTTTAAGCAAAAAAAGCCCATTTTATGGGGCTTACAAAAAAGTAAAATGAGAGTAGTATTTTTAGAGTGAAATTTTTAGGTTAATTTGAATAGGTTTTAAACCCTGAAGTAAAATATCAGACTTAATAATAGCCTCTAACTCATCTAATTTATCTTTAAATTCTTTTTTTACTTTTGGAATTTTTATAGACTCATAAAAAGTATCACGTTTTATATTGACGGTTATATATTTTATATAATCGCCGTCATCTTTTATAGTGTTTTCATTTTCGTATTTAAACTCACGTATTTCAGTAACCTCACAAGCTGATATATCATTAAAAAAATTTAATATATCCGAATATGTAGGAGCTTCAATGTCTAACGTATAAGTTTTAGTACGATGTTTATATTGAACTTGAAATTTACCCATAGTTTACCTTTATTTCATTTGGTTTTCTGCTCGGGCTTACGCCCTCACAGTCAATATACAGTTTATTATTCTTTGTATCGGTTTATCATCAAGTAATATTTTATTCTTTATTAAACTTTGTTCTATTATTTGAGGTGTTATATCTTTTTTTATTTTATATAGTGAGATGATTTTTGCTCTCTTTTCTTCTTCTGCTAATATTCTACATTCCTCTTTAAAATTGTCATCTATATATGTTTTTTGAGTATAGTTGATGTTTAAATCTTTTGAGTAAACTATCTCTTTTATATTTGTAACTCTTGCCGTTGAAACTTTATTAAAAAAATCTTTTACATCGTTTACGCTTCCAAACTCTGCCGTTAATGTATCGCTACGACCTTGTTTTAAAGTTATATGATAGTGTGGCATTTTTATGCCTTTCCTAAATTCATAGCAGTTAAAAGGTTACTTTGAACTTGTGCAAGGTTTACAAGGTTATCATTTATATCTTTTGCTACGGGAGCATATTTATTTAATGTTTGAACCAAGTTGCTCCAAGAACTTTGACCAGTTGATTGAACTTTAACACCTGTAGCCTTTTCAAAAAGTGCTTTATCATCAGATGTGTTTATCCACGTTCCCGTTTGCATTTTAAACATAAAAGCCTGATTTGATGTTTGATATGCGGTTCTTCCTTTTTTAGCTCCTAAATCAAGAAGCGAATGAAAACTATCACGTTTTACGCCCTCGTACATCGTTTGAGTTTGTTTTTCTTGATGAACGTTTGTCATAAGATTATTTAGATTATCGTTTGCCATTTTTGCTAACGTAAGCCTTTCTTGTTGTGTACCGTTTGCTATAGATGTTATATTGTTCAACATTCTACCAACAGCACCGCCTTTTGATTTTTGTGAGAGTTTTGAAAGTACGAAATTTTTAGCCTTTGATAAAACCCTACCGCCTTTCAAATAAGACCAAAGTATGACAGCACCTGCACCCATTTTCTTAAGTGTGTATTCTGTTATCATCATAATAACAGCATTCATTACACCGAATTTAAACGTACTTAAAGCACTTGATAAAGCTTCATAATGACATTTGTCACCCTCATTTAATTGTTGTTCTATAGGTTTTAAAGTTTCATTTGCGTATTTATAAACGATACAAGTTGATAACTCGTCTAAAAAATCTTCCGTTGCATTTTGAGGGACATACTGTAAGTTTTGAACACTCATTTTTTACCCCTTATCTATTTTAGAAACATCAAAACCGCTAACGGTATTTTTCAATATTTCTGTTAAAATGTTGTAATCTGAATTATCATCATCGAAAAGTTCTTCCGCACCTGAATAATCCATATTGTTTTCATCACGTGTAGCGATGTGACTTTCTGCATTTTTTTGTGCTTTTGAATATTCGGGAATTATTTGATTACCCTCACTATCTGTTAAGGTTTCACCGTCAGGTTTTACACCGTACATCTGAAATAAAACCTTTTCTAGTGAAATATGTTTTAACGGTAAGTTAGAGTAATTTTCTTCTTCTTTCATTTCTCTAAGTGCTTTTAGCTCGTGACCTAATGCGACAAGTGTAACGTTTATAGAACTTAAAAGTTCCGTATTATTTGCAAGAGATGAAGCTAGAATTTCGGCGATTGTTTCTAAGGCTAAAGTTTGAGACTTTAACCCCTCTGATATACTTTTTGAAATAGCAGAGCCGTCACGTAAAACGTTTATTAAATTTGTAGCACTTGAAGCATTTGGAACAGTTAAACCGCTACCGTTTAACTCTCTTGTAACAACATTTGAACTTTGACCGCCTATTGTCGTAGCTATTTCAGTAATATCCGAAGCTATTTCAATAGTTGACGTTTTATCGCCTTTTGTGACGGTTGTACTCTTTTGATTTTTGAAAAGTCGGGAGTTACGTATCGTATTAAATACAGCAGTACCAATCTCAGGTTTTTTTATTAAAATTCCTAAAGCCATTTTAACCCCCTAAAACAGAGTTAATTTTTTGAAGTTCTGCTAAAACTTCAGCTAATTTATTAGCTATTTCTTGTAATAAACTTTCACAATCCATAATTTATCCTTTATCTTTGATTTTGTGTGGTTGTATCCTCTAGGGGACACGACAGTTCTATATCTTTTAAACAACAAACAAGGTTACTAAAATCTTTCATAGTTGAATTTGGATTACTAGTAAACTCATTCAATTTATTGATAATTTGTTGTAGTTCTTCTTCTTTTTGTTGTAGTTCTTCTGTACTCATAATTTTCCTTTACTTAACACCATAACAACACAAACGTTTTAAACAACAAGGCTCATTTTGTACCATTTGTTCACGTTCCCAATTTGCAGACTCTAAAAATTCCTCTTTAGAATTGAACATATCTTGACTAATACCACCTAAACAAGACCAAATAATATCAGGTTTAAGGCATTGACGTAATAAAGAACGTATCAAGTCAGCAGATAAAGAGATATAAGCTTGATTTAATGCTACAGACTTATAATAAACATCATTGTAAGCGTTCATATATGGACGAGCCTTATCATCAAAACAACGTTCAAAGCCGTATTCTGTTTCTGTAATTGAACGACAAATAGAAACAGCAGAATAATAATTACGAAGATACTCATCCATTTTAGAAGCCATATTACGAGCTTCATTAATAACAAATTGCCTTAATTCCGTTAATATTTGAGAAATTAATTCACATAAAACACCCTGATAAATAGGAAATTGAGGTACTTCATAAGGAGGTATAACAACGGGGTTACTACCTGCTCCAATACCTTCATTTGGTATAGTACCTTCATTTGGTAAAGCAGGATTATCAGGAACCGCTGGATTACCAATATTAGTATTGTCAGAAGGAATTGAAGGATTTTGAGGTATAACTTCAGCCTTTGGAATAGGTAAAAAAGAAGGCAAAGCAGGAATATCTGAAACATTACCACTTCTTGGAATAGGTGCAACTACAGCAGAAGCAGGAACAATATGAGTAATATTATCAAATAAAGAAACAGTACCTAAATCAATACCCGAAGGATTAATTGGAACAGCAGGAATACCAATATCGTTATCATTGGAAATACCACCCCAATCAATAACGCCAACTTTTTCGAGTTCTCTTAATGCAGTAGCTAAAGTTGCTATTCCGACCTTTTGTAAAATGTTTGAATAATCAAGTAATTGTTGTGTTAAAGTTCCACCATTTGGCTTCATAACTAAAAGGGCATATAAGGGAACTCTATTTCCTTGACTATCTGTAACAGGTAGAAATGGAGTTGTTGCAACTGTTGCACCTGCTAAACCAGTGAAAAAAGTTTGTGTTGCAGGTACAGCCAAAACAAACGGCAACATTTATCAACCTTGTAGTTTTTTCATAGTACAGTTTTTAAGCGGTTCTATGATTTGATTTGATACGGTGTTGTTTGGTTTTCTTGCTAGATATTCTGCTCCAGTTTGTACTATCTCTAAGACCTTATCATCTTTTGTGCTTGATGATGATTTTACATAAGCTTTTACTAGCTCTACAGCTAAAGGTACTATTAAATTCCACATTTTAAAACTCTCCTTTTTTTAATAGATTTGATAATGTTATGGCTCGTTTGCCTACTTGATTTGCCCATTTTGAGTTAAGCATTTCTTCACCTGCTTTGTCATAGTCTTTTATAGAGATATACTCTAGTGTCTTTTTGAAGTTTAAAAGACCTTTTATACCAATGTTAAAAGCCATCTCGATAAGAACATTTTGACGGACGTCATCAAGGTATTTGAATAATGGAAGTCTATCTTCCAATTCTAGTTTCATATCTAAAATATCATTTTCTAACATGATATTAGCTTCCTTTTCTGTAATACCTCTATCTTCTAAATTACGACCGTAACCGATTGTAAGCTTACCAGCGGGGCAAATGTAAACTTTTAATCGTAAACCCTCGTGTTTTTTAATCGACTCTTTTAATTTTTCTATATTCATAATATTCCTTTTTGTAAATACTTTTTTGATGTAAGCCACGAAATATTGGCAACTTTTGAGACTGAAAACGGATTTATATCTTTTTTATCTTGTGATAAGATTTTGATAGCGTCTAATATTTTTTTTTGTATTTGATTTATTTTAACTTGCATTTAACCCCCTTTTTTCGAGATATGATTTAGTAGATTTTAAAATAGGATTATCAATACTTCCTAATTGTTCATATAGTGCAAAATATTTGTCTTGTGCTTTGTAAGTAAAATCATTTATTGGATTAAGTTCTAATTTCTCAATGATTTTTGCATTTTCGACAAAATTAGAAAGTGTTTTAAGTTCACCGTATTGATGTAATGTGATGTTATCAAAGTCTTTTAAACTTCTTTGGACATCAAAAACAACATTCAAAAGATTTTCGGGATTACTTCCAAGAGCTTTATAAGTTGCACCTACAAAAGCTTTCACATATTTATGAGCGGTTTTAACTTTAGCTTCTCTTACAGCTTCATATCGTGAAATTTGGTCAGCTAATTTATTATCCCAAAATCGAACTATATCCCAAAATTGAACTCTTGAAGTATCTTTTTTTGCACGATGAAATATAGAACGAATTGAATTTGATTTTAAACCATTTTCACAAATTCTTATAACTTCATCGTTTGTTAAATCTACCCATTCAACCTTATCAGTTCCAAGCTTCCAAAGTTTATCAAGTTGATTAAAATGGAATGTTACTTCGTCATCTGTTTTAGGAGTATA
>JAQVKX010000153.1 GCA_028694425.1 Candidatus Gastranaerophilales bacterium | reverse complement strand
ATCTGTTAAGTCACTCGGATAATTTTTTGTCATAATGCTGTCCCTCCTCACTTACAGTTATATCAGCACCATGACCCTATTTTATCCGCCTTTTGCATGAATTATTTTTTAACCAAACAGCTTCTTAGTATTATTAATTCGGCAAACTCATGAAAAAATTTATACTTTATTTTAAAAGTTTAAATAAGTAAGGTGGGCAAGTATACCCACCTTACTTATTAATATTATTTTGGATGAGCTTTAGTATCAAGCATTAAACAAGCCGTATAACCTTTCCTTGATGTCGTCTTCTTCAAGTTCTTGTGTCAAACGGTTTAAGTCCAATGCCATTTGGTAATAAGTTGCTGCTGTATTATTCTCGTTTAATGATTGAGCTGCACGTCCGGCATTAAAATAAGCTAATGTGTAATTAGGATTAATCTCTATTGCTTTTTTAAAATAGGTAAGAGCTTCTGCAGGAACACCGATTCCGTCAAGGTAAATTACACCAAGGTTATTTTGTGCAATGTCATAATCGGGGTTTAATTCTATTGCTCTATGATAAGCAACCACAGCTTCTTCAAGGTAATCTTTTTCCCACAAGGCAAGCCCCGTTTTTGCATATGCACGGTAATCACTGCTGTCAACGGTAATAGAATCACAATATGCTCTGATTGCATTATCCAAATCATTATCAGCCATATAAACATCGCCCAGCGAAAGATATATTTCGCTATTTTCAGGGTCTAAAATAATCCCCGCTTGAAAAGATGCAATAGCAGCTTCGTTATTTTCTTTTATTTGATAATAAATAGACCCGAGTGCCTGACAAACAATTGATGTCCACTTTTGGTCAGGATTAAGTTTAATAGCTTTTTGATAATATTCAATAGCTTCATCATATAATTCCGCTTGAACAAACGCATAGGCAAGCGAATTATTATAAAACGGATTGTCAAAATCCTTTTCCAAAGCAAGTTTGAAAGCAACTATTGCATGAACTTTATCGTTCTTTTTCAAGTATAAGTGACCAAGTTCGTAATATATTTTAGCTGTATCGCTTTCAACTTCTAAAAGTTTATTGTAATAATCAATTGCTTCGTCAATATTTTCAGGGAAAAACGTTTGGGTAACGGTTGCAAGTTTAACCAAAAGGTCGCGATTGTTAGGATTTGCATCAAGTGCTCTTTTATAACAATCTAATGCTATATCCATATGATTTCTTTTTACGCAGATATCCGCCAACTTGTGATAAAAAAGCTCATCCCTTTGAGTTTTTTCTATTGCTCTTTTATAAATTTTAACGGATACTTCATGGTTATTAAATTTCTCAAAAAATTCCCCTGCAGATTTATAGTAAAGAATAGAAAATGCTTCGGCAAAATTTTTATAAAGCATTTTTAAGAAAGAAAAATCCCAGGCAAAAACCAAACCGCCCGTAACTAAATAATATAAACATTTTGCAAATTCTTTGATTGTAACTTTTTGTGCATTCATTTTTTGCAGAATAGATAAAGAAAGAATAAGCCTCGGACGTGAAGAATTTAGTCCGCCCAACTTTATCGCATTTTTAAATTCCTCTTCTGCAGATTTAAAATCATTTGCCAATTTCATAAAATAACCGGCATAAATATGTGCATTAATATTTTGCGGAGCAAGGGAAATTGCCGTTTTACATTGGTCAATTGCTGTCTGCAAACCTATTTGACCATTTTCCCACATCAAGCTCGCAAGCCTATAGTACCCCTCCGGCACGCTTGGGTCTAGCTTAATCGCATCAATATAATTCTCTATCGCGAACTGCAAATCCTGATCCTGCAACTTTATTAAATATCTTTCGTGTGCTTCTCTTGCTTTTTCAAGTGATTCTTGAGCCTTTTCCAAATTAAGTGTCAAATTTGAACGTGTAATTGCCTGTTCGAGCATGAATAACTCCCGTTTATAATTGTCTAACTTAATTTTTAGTCGTCCTAACAAAAAAAGAACTTTATTAAATTTTTTGATAAATACATTGTTTAATGTAGTTGGTTTGCATCGCCTAATTTTAAAGGAAAAGAACACATATGTTAACTTTTATTAACAATGGCGAATTACTTGTAGAACAAGACTTTAAAAACATGTTTAAGCTTGTGTTACATTTTAAAAGTCAATTTTACTCTTCAAATTGTTTTTATAAATATAAGGGGATAAAAAATATCATTACGGTATTTTTTATACAAAGAGAGAAATATATTATGAGGGATAAAAACAACGAGGGGGAAAATTATGACAGGACCGGTTAAAAAAGCTGCCGCTCCAGCTGCTAAATCTGCTACACAGGCTAAGAAACCAACAGTACCAACAAAATCCGCTAAATCTAATGCAAAAAAACAACCAACCAAAAAGGTTAACGTTAACATGTCAACGGTTATAATCAAAGGAGGCGACAAAAAACTCCATGAAATAAGTGATTACAAAGCTAATAAAGCGATTATGGCTAAAAAATTAGGGGTTGGTTTAAATAAGCAAAGAGTAAAAATAGCTAACCTTAAAGGCTTTGAAGAAAAAAGCGGAGAATTCGGTACATATTATCAAAAAAGAACTAAAGAAGGAACATTATGCTTAGCAAAACAAACTGATGGTACTTTTATTAAAAATTGGACGCCTATAAATGGCGGCAGTTCACATATAAAAATTAATAAACATATACCAAATACCAGTTCTGATAGAGCTGCTATATTAGGACATGATAAACAAATTAGAAAAGCAAAATTAACAATTACGGACTTTGGTAATGTAAAAGATATGGAAACACTGCCTTCTGCTGATAAAATATTAACAAGAGAAAATGGTTACATACAAATATCTTTAGCTGAAGCAAATAATAAAAGTTCCACTACTTACAATCCTACTTTTAGTAAGTTACTAAGAAGTTCTTGTTCTTCTCCGGTCAATGAAAGAAATATAGATGGAGATTTTAAAAAAGCTAAACAAACTGAAGGTGATGAATCTGAACATTTACGTAAAATCACTAACGATGGAACAGATTATTACAAACTTTATTTAAATGTTCGAACAAGGCAATCGGCTATTGCTAAAACAATTAAGGATTTTAATGGAGACTTAACCACAATAACTTATGAAGATATTGAAGATGATGATTCTGATAATATTACTGAAATTCCGGAAGAATCGCAATATCAAGAAGAAGTTTTATAAAATCAGAAAAATAAAAAATAAAAAAGTTTCCATAAAAATTTATGGAAACTTTTTTATCAGGCTTGAAAACAGTATCCTTTCGACCTAAAATATAAGTATGAAAAAGGTTTTATTGATACTGTTAATAATTATTTTAAGCATGTCAAACATGCAGTTTTGTTTTGCCGAAGAACAAAGCACGGATGAACAAAACATTGAAGATATTGATAAATATTTTGAAGAAGCCCAGGCACCGGCAGAGATTCATGGGTACTTGGAGTATAACCAAAGTCAAGAACCCGAATATGATGAAAAAAATGCCGTACTTTTAGATGCTCCGTTTTGTAATAGGGTAAATTTCACAACACCCAAAAAATTTGAACCGAAATCACTGTTTTCGAGTTCAAAAGCCCCCGTATTCAGCCCTATTCAGGACAGTCTGCAATCAGCATCAAGGTTTTCGACCCAAGAATATAACATAAAGCCCGTAAGTACTTCTTACAGCAAAAAATACGGCAAGTTCAGTTTCGGAACGATGTATGGCTCTTTTTTAAGCGGTGCTCAAACCAGCCATTCAACAGGATTATTTACAAAATACGAAGGCAAATATATTGCCTTAAGCACAGGGTTTTCTAAAAACACCAATAATAATAGTAATTATGATATCTACAGTGATAAATTCTATATTGCTCCGGAGCTCAAATTAACAAAACGGCTTTCTCTTTTAGATGTAATGAAAACCGATGTCGCTCAAATTAACAAAAGTAATGAATTGGTTTTACGTTATTCGCCTAATTTTAAAAAATACGCCGATGAGGTTCAGTTTGAACTCGGTGCAGGGCAATCTTTTTATGATGATAATTATGTAAACTCTTCCATCCGTTTTTCTACAAAATTTAAATTGTAAAAATTTAGCTGATTTTTTTGTAATTATTGAAGAACCGAGGTATAATATTTGAATGATATTTTAAATATCACTGAGGAAGAAAATGAAGAGACGCACAAGTAAAACTTCAAATAACCAAAACATTGAATCTCTGATAGACAAAACCAAAACGAAAAATAAGCAGCGTAAAACAAAAATACGAGTTTATTATTCTTTGTTAACTATTGTCTTGCTGATTTGTCTTGCACAAATCGGTTTCAGTGCAATCTTAAATATTACAAAGACAATTTCATACCAGACAAAAATAAATACAATGAAAAAAACCAAATACCAGGCAATGAAAAGAAATGAAAATCTTAAAGAAGAAATTAAAAATTTCTCAACCGCCTCCAGCCTTGAAGCAATCGCACGAAATAACCTTAAAATGGCAGGTGATGATGAAGTTCTTGTTATAATAAACACTGCTCATGAAGCACAAACCGATAAAAAAAGTAAAAAAAATAAAAATTATAAAAAACTTTTAAATCCGGAAAACAATGAATGACACAGAAATCTTAAATTATATAAAGAAATCTTTTGAGCTTAAAAATCAAGGATTTTATAAGCCTGCAATTGAAATGCTTTACAAAGCTCTTGCAATAGATGGGGAAAACTTCGAAATCCTAACACAATTGGCACATCTTTATAAACTATTAGGCAATTTTCCCAGGGCAATCAGTTACATTGAAAAGGTTTTGGAGATTAACGCCAAACATTTCGACTGCATGTCTTTATTGGAAGAAATTTATTTAATCCAAGATAATTTAGAATGTGCAAAAGACGTTAGTGAAAAAATATATGAACTTCAACCTACTTCACAAAATCTTGCAAAAAAAATAAATATTTTAAATAAATTAAATTGCTTTGATGAGATTAAAGAAATCGAAAAATCATCATTAGAACTTAATGATGAGGTTTTATATGAAATAGCATGTGCTTATTATGCCAATAATTACCCTGAAAAATCCCTTCAGCTTTTGGAACTCGGGCATGCCAAAAACAATAAAAACAAAACCATAATGCTTTTAATGGCAAAAATTTATTATGAACTTAAAAATTTTAAAAAATCTAAACCGATATTTGAAGAGTTGTCTCAAACAGCTCCGAGTGCTGAAATTCAAAATTATCTGGGACTTTTCAGTCTTAATGAAAAGAATTTTTCTCAAGCAGTGGAATATTTTTCTCAAGCTCAAAGTCTTGAAGAAAAAAATCCCGAATACGCTT
>JAQVKX010000152.1 GCA_028694425.1 Candidatus Gastranaerophilales bacterium | reverse complement strand
TTCCGATCTCCTTTCCCTTTTACCTTTCCCCTTTTTCCTCATTTATCACTTGACAATAGATATTCAGCATATAGAATAGATTATGTAACTTAAATTTAAAGTTGAAGTAACAGGTAGCAATAAATAAAAAGGAGATTAATCTCATGGCACGTGAAAAATTTGAACGTAACAAGCCGCACGTTAACGTTGGTACCGTAGGTCACGTAGACCACGGTAAGACCACCTTAACTGCAGCAATCACAGGTACAATGGCGGCAGTAGGAAAGGCTCAGGCAAAGAAGTTTGATGAAATCGACGCAGCCCCTGAGGAAAAAGCAAGAGGTATAACCATCTCTACTGCACACGTTGAGTATGAAACAGATGCGAGACACTATGCACACGTTGACTGTCCGGGTCACGCTGACTATGTAAAAAATATGATTACAGGTGCAGCACAAATGGACGGAGCTATTCTTGTAGTAGCTGCAACAGACGGTGCGATGCCTCAAACTCGTGAACACATCTTGCTTGCAAGACAAGTCGGTGTTCCTAAATTAGTCGTATTTTTAAACAAATGCGATGCGGTTGATGACCCTGAGTTATTGGAATTGGTTGAAATGGAAGTAAGGGAATTGTTAACGTCTTATGAATTTGACGGTGATAATACTCCGTTTGTTCACGGTTCAGCTTTAAAAGCTCTAGAAGCTGTTATTGCTAACCCGAAAGTTCAAAAAGGCGAAGACAAATGGGTTGACAAGATTTGGGAATTAATGGATGCTGTTGATACTTATATCCCGACTCCTGTCCGTGATTTGGATAAACCGTTCTTAATGCCTGTTGAAGACGTTTTCTCAATTACAGGTCGTGGTACAGTTGCAACCGGAAGAGTTGAAAGAGGACGTGTCAAAGTAGGTCAGGAAGTTGAACTTGTCGGATTTACCGAAACCAAGAAAACAACCGTAACCGGTGTTGAAATGTTCAGAAAACTTCTTGATGAAGGTTTAGCAGGTGACAATATTGGTGCATTGCTTCGTGGTGTTGACAAAACTGAAATCCAAAGAGGACAAGTTTTGGCAGCTATCGGTTCAATCAAACCTCACACTAAATTCACCGCTAACGTTTATGTATTAACAAAAGAAGAAGGCGGACGTCATACTCCGTTCTTCCCCGGATACAGACCTCAGTTTTACATAAGAACAACTGACGTAACAGGTTCAATCAAATTTGAAGGCGAAATGGTAATGCCCGGCGATAACGTAGTTATGGAAGTTGAATTAATCGCTCCCGTAGCTATCGAAGCAGGTATGAGATTTGCGATAAGAGAAGGCGGCAGTACAGTCGGCTCAGGTGTCGTAGATAAAATCATTGCGTAATCATTTATATAAATTAAGCAAAAAAGCTCCGTTCATTAATCGGAGCTTTTTTAGGTTATAGGATTATAAGGTGAAAAGATGAATAGTTTTATTAAGTGAAGCGTGAAGCGAAAAGCTCGCCTTCCTGTCTTCTTGCCCTCTTGCCTTCTTTTCCCGTTCCCTGTTTCCTGTTCCCTTTTCCCCGTTTATTAATTTTTTATACAATTAATTTTCTTTTGAAAATATTTTAATGTATAATGTTTTTGTGGAATGTTATCGGGAGAGTAGGCGGATTTTTTTGCTTATTTCAGGGGGAAAATGAGGAGTTTCAACTCTGTTCAAATAAAGAAAATATTAATATTGTTATATGTAATTGCTATTTCCGCTTCAAGCGTTTATGCAGAGGAGGCACAATCTTCCGATGCAACATTTATTCCCGAAACTCAGGTAAAAATACTCAGCAAGTTTCAAAAAGGAAATAAAGAATTTGTTCAGGACGCTGTTTATATTAAAGACATTCAAATTGAAGGAACAAATGTTATAAGACCGGAATATATTTTAAACAGGCTTCAATTGCAGCGTGGTGATGAATACAGCCGAGATATGATTCAAACAGATTTAAAAAACATTTACCAAATGGGATTTTTTACCGAGAAAATGAAAGCAATTCCAATTGAAAACCCTGACGGTTCAATAACTTTGCGGATAGTTTTGGAAGAAAATACCCCGATAATCGATTTTACGGTGGAAGGAAACACCGTTGTGCCGACCGATGAAATTCTGTCATTTTTAACCTCGATGCAGGGAAAACCGCAAAATATTGATGAAATAAATGAAGCTATTCAAAAAATTCAGGATGCTTATGCTTCAAAAGGTTACATTTTAGCCCGTGTAGATTCTCTTTATGACGATCCTGACGGTACAATTAACATCCACATAAACGAAGGTGAAATCGATAGGATTTTAATATCCGGAAACGAAAAAACCAAGGATTATATTATTAAAAGAAATATCTTAACCGAAGCAGGAACTGTTTATAACGAAAACCAAATAAGGGATGATTTGGTAAGGTTGTATGCAACACAAGCATTTAAGGATGTTAAAAGAGATATTGAACCTTCGGAAGAAAACCCTGAAAAATATGATGTAACCATTAAGGTTGAAGAGCAAAGAACTGCTACTATTTCGGTTGGCGGCGGTCTGGATTCCGCAACGGGGATGTTTGGTTCGGTTGGGATTTCGGATAATAATTTTCGTGGACTTAACCAACGGGTAAGTTTAAATGTTTTATCCGGTTCGGGTGTTATTTTGAATGATGCTTCAATCGTCAATAGAATGAACGTTCAAGCAGAATTGAGCTTCTTTGAACCTTATTTTCTTAACGCAGATAATTCCCTGATGAGCAAGATTTTCTTCAGAGATTTTGGTAGTTATCAAATTCCGCTTGCCATAGAACGTAGAATCGGCGGCGAAATGACTCTTGCACATAAACTTAAGAGTAATAAAAATTTAACAGGTACATTATCACTGGGTATAGAAAATGTTAATGTAAGAGAAGGCGATTATGATACGATTGCGGGGCTGTATGCCGCACATAATATTAATATTTCAGAGCGTGCAAAACAGTTAGAGGGCGGAACATTCTTATCGCTAAGTCCGGGTTTGCTTTACGATACACGTGATACAACGTTAAACCCGAGAAACGGTGTTTTAGCGAGCTTAAGATTTGATGAAGCACTTAATGTATCTGATTTTGCGACCAGTTACGGAAAGTTGACAGGATCGATTAAAAAATATGTTCCTATCGGCAAAAAGTCATCTTTATCATTTTTGGCTAAAGCCGGCGGGAAAACTTGGGGAGAAATGCCCGAAGTCATGGCTTACAGGTTGGGCGGACCTTATTCTATAAGAGGCTTTAGAATGAGCGGTGTCGGTACCGGTACGGCATTTGTAATGGGTTCGGCTGAATTTGCAACTCCCATACCGTTTTTGGATAGGCTGAAACTCAGTTTCTTAGACAATGTGAGGATGACTTTCTTCTTAGATGCGGGTAAAATATTTAATTCAACAGTTTCAGATACTATATATGACAGACCAATGCAAGCGATTACGGCAGGTATCGGCTTGAAGGTTTATATTCCGGGAATGGGGCCGCTGTCGGTTGATTACGGTATTCCGCTTACAAACCCGGGAGATACAGGTTCAAAAGGTTACTTTACGTTTGGCGTAGGAGATATGATGTACTAACAATGCAAAATGCAAAAGGCAAAAAGCAAAAAGTAGGTCGGAAATTTTTGCCCGATAATATAAAAGTTAACAAGCAAAGGAGATGCGAGGGGTAAGGTACGCTAATAGGGACACAGCGAACTTAGACCCGAGTGCTATAAAGTTAGGAAGCGGCATTAAATAAAATAAGTAAAAGTTTAGAAAAAACGAAGTAATCGATATTTGAAGGGTTTCGTGTCAGAATATAATAAAAAAAGGAGGCGTTTATGAACAAAATTACGATTATGGCATTGATGATATTGGCGTTGGTTTTAGCATCAATGAACAACATTGCACAGGCGGACGGTATCGGGTATATCAACTACAAAAAAATTCAGGAGAACTATGAATTTGCTAAAACTGCAGCTAAGGAAGTTGATGCAAAAGCTCTTGAATTGCAACAGTATTTAGTTGATAAAGAAAAAGAATTTAAGGCTTTGGATACTCCGGTTAAAAAGAAAAATTTTGAAGATAAAACTGCTAAAGAATTTAAAATTAAGCAAGATGCTTATTTAAAGATGAAAACCGAAAAAGAAGATGCCGTTTATAATAAAATCCAAAATGCCGCTAAACAGGTTTTGATTGAACAAAAACTTGATGCGATTGTTGATTTTAGAATAATCTTTGTCGGCGGATTTGACATCACTGATTTAGTTATTTCTAAACTGAGAGGAAAATAGGAAAAGGTGAATAGTGAATGGTGAATAGAGATGTTAACTGGTAAGGTGGACATACTTGCCCACCTTACAGGCTAAATGAAAAATAAGGAAGATAAAAGAAAAAAGAGAGAGATGAGAAGAAGCTTTTGTTAATCAAATATTGCGTCATCCCGAACTTGTTTCGGGATCTATCTAACATACTACGTGGATAAGATCTTGAAATAAATTCAGGATGACGCAGGCGGTGATTGTTTTTTGCCAATGATATAAAAGGGAGATTAAAAGACTTTCGTATTGGAGTAAACTAAAAAATGCGGATAGTAGATTTAATAGAAAAAAAGAAGAAAAACGGAGTTCATTCAAAAGAGGAAATTGATTTTTTAATCAATTCACTGATGGATGGCTCTGCTTCTGATTACCAAATTTCGGCATGGCTTATGACTGTTTACTTTAACGGCATGACCGATGATGAAACCGCGTTTTTAACGGAAGCTATGATTAAGTCAGGTGAAACAATTGATTTAAAGGAGTTAGCTAAAGATGTTGTTGATAAACACTCTACAGGCGGGGTTGGTGATAAGGTTACACTTACTTTAATCCCGCTTTTGGCGGGATGCGGTGTGCCGATTGCAAAGTTATCGGGCAAAGGTTTGGGGCATACCGGCGGAACGATTGATAAACTGGAGTCAATTCCCGGATTTAATACTGCTTTGTCGATTGAACAAATACTTAAACAGGTTAGCCAAATAGGAGTTGCAATAGCTTCCCAGACACAGAAACTTACTCCTGCGGACGGAAAACTTTATGCTTTGCGTGATGTAACCTCAACGGTTGACAGTATGCCTTTAATTGCGTCCTCGGTTGTTTCCAAAAAAATCGCAGCAGGTGCTGATAACATAATCCTTGATGTTAAATACGGTTCGGGGGCGTTTATGAAAACCGCCGAAGATGCGGTTAAACTCTCGGAATTAATGGTAAAAATCGGGAAGAAACTCAATAAATCAATCATTGCTGTTGTAACGTCAATGGAAGAACCTCTCGGACGTGCAGTAGGTAATTCGCTTGAGGT
>JAQVKX010000011.1 GCA_028694425.1 Candidatus Gastranaerophilales bacterium | reverse complement strand
TCTACTGCCGTACGATTAAACGGATTATTAGTGTTATATTTCCTTGTTTGATTTCTTCTGTTTGTACCTTTAATAAGTTTTTGAATAAACCAAGAACTACTAATTGACGGCTTAAGTTTATTCTTTGTTGTATTTGTAACATTTCCTGCATTATTTTGCGGTTGATTTACATTATTAACATTTATAACCGTTGCGTTATTACTTGTTGTAACAGCAGTACCAACCGTATTTGAAGATGTTTGTATTCCTACAAAATTAAAAATACTTTGTATCAATCCATTTATATCAGGAAAATTCTGAACTGCCTGAAAAATTCCGAAAGCTCCAAAATTAACCGATGTAGGTAAATTGTTAAAATTAACTAATGACATCCCCAATATCCTTTAATTAAAAATCCCCTTATTTCCCCTTATTTATATAAAGTTTTTTTGTTTATAAAAATTGATAAAACATTACGAAACTTTACAAAAACGAAATATTAAAATATAATTTTGGTATGGAAAGAAAAACAGTTAAACTTTTGGGAATAAATATTGATACTTTTGGTTTTGAGGATGCTGTTGAATATACAGCGGATTTAATTAAAACTCAAAAGGGCGGACAAATAGTTACGATTAACCCCGAAATGATTGAAACGGCATTAAAAAGCCCTTATTTTGAAAAAATTTTGAACAATGCGGATTTAGTTATTCCTGATGGAGTAGGAGTTAAAATCGGGCTTAATATTAAAGGTTTTAACCTTAAAAGAATTGCAGGGATTGAATTCAGCACAAAATTGCTTGAAGAATGTTCTAAAAACCATTTTAGTATAGCTCTAATCGGTGCAAAAAGTCATGTACTTAAAAAAGCAGTACAAATTTTAAAATCAGAATTTAAAGAATTGAATATTGTTTATACTCAAGACGGATATTTTAATGACACAGAAAGAGTTTTAACCGAATTAAAGGAAAAATCGCCTCAGTTTGTTCTTGTTGCACTGGGTTCGCCAAAACAAGAAGAGTTTATTTTTGAAGCGAGAAAAATTTTACCGCAGGCATTAATGATAGGTGTAGGCGGGAGTTTTGATGTTTGGTCAGGCGAAGTTCAAAGAGCACCTGAAATTTATCAAAAACTCGGATTAGAATGGCTTTACAGGACAACAAAAGAACCTTGGAGGCTTAAGCGGATTTTCCCGACTTTACCAAAGTTTTTTTTGAGAGTATTATTGAGTAGGGAAAATGTGAAACGTGAAAGATAAAGAAAAGTTTATAGGGTTATAGGGTTATAGGGTTATAAGTTATTTAGCTAAAATTGAGAGACTTTGCAGAACTGATAAACTTATCACCCTATAAGCCAAAACTATTCATCTGTTCACCTTATAACCTTATAACCTAAAAAAGGATAAATATGAACAAAGACGAAATTAAACAAATACAAGAATTATGCAGACAAAACAGATGCAACATAATTAAAATGATACACTGTGCAAAGTCGGGACATCCCGGCGGAGGGCTTTCAGCTGTTGAAATTTTAACCGTTTTGTATCAAAAAGTGATGAAAAACTTTCCGCAATGGACAAAATCAACGCAGCATAATGAACGTGACAGGTTTGTTTTGTCTAAAGGTCATGCCTCTGCGGCATTATATTCCGTTTTAGCACAAAGAGGCTACTTCCCGGAAGAAGAGTTGATGTCTTTCAGAAAACTTCATTCAAGGCTTCAAGGACATCCTTGTTGTAGAACATTACCGGGAATAGAAGTCTCAACCGGTTCTTTGGGGCAGGGACTTTCGATGGCTTGCGGTATTGCAATGGCTTTAAAACTGGACAAAAATCCTGCTCATGTGTTTACTCTTTTAGGTGACGGTGAACTTCAGGAAGGAAACTGCTGGGAAGCTCTTATGACAGCTTCTCACAGAAATTTAAATAATCTAACTGCCATTATTGACAGGAATAACCTGCAAATCGACGGAACCACGGATAAAATAAAAAATCTTAACCCTCTGGATAAAAAATTGGAAGCATTTAACTGGAATGTAATCAAAATTGACGGACACAATATTGAAGAGATTTATGAAGCACTCGAAAAATCCAAAAAAAGCGATAAACCTACCGCCATAATTGCAAATACGGTTAAAGGCAAAGGAATCAGTTTTATGGAAAATGAATGCGGCTGGCATGGCAAAGCCCCTTGTGATGAAGATTGCCAAAGAGCGTTGGAAGAAGTGAAAAACAAATAGTAAGAAGCAAAAAACGAAAAGCATCACCGTCTTTTTTTCAAATATTTTTCCACCGCTTTGGGAACAAATTCGGAAATATCTCCGCCCAGCATGGCAACATCTTTGACCGTACCGGATGAAATAAAGTTATATTCGGGTTTTGTAATTAAGAAAACGGTTTTAATTTCTTCCGAAAGGGCTGAATTTGTTTGTGAAAGCTGCATTTCATACTCAAAATCGGAAACTGCTCTAAGCCCCCTAAGAAGGATTTTTGACCCTTTCTTTTTGGCATATTCCACGGTAAGCCCTTCAAATGAATCTACTTCGACGTTGGATATACCTTTTACACTTGCTTTAATGAGCATTACACGTTCTTCAATACTGAAAAAACAGTGTTTTTCAAGATTATGAGAAACAGCGATGATGACTTTGTCAAATATTTGAGCACCTGTCATCAAAACGTCTAAATGTCCTTTTGTAATCGGGTCAAAACTCCCCGGATATATTGCAATTGTCATATTTGATGTCCTTTTTTATTATTTTAACATAAAAATTATGAGCCCGCTGCACAAGTCTCAAATTTATAAATTTGAGACTTGTGCAGCGGGCTCATTAAAAGATTGTTTTTGAAATTGAATAAGTGATTAAGAAGGTTAACAGGTGAAAAGTTTATAGGGTTATCGGTTTATGGGTTTATGGATTTTCAAAACAACCTATAACCCTATCACCCTATAAACCTATAAACTTTTTCTCACATTTCACTTTTTCCTTTTTACATTTTGCCTTATCACCCGGCTTGACAAACTTTTCGGTTTCGTTTAAACTGCAAACAAAGGAAAAAAGAAATTATGAATATCCAACAACAAAATATAAATAACTGGTGGGGTCTGCAAGTCAGTGCAGACGTATTTTGTTGGCGTTAAATAAAATTTTAACCTATAAAAAATAGTCTGTGCTTTTAGCTACAGGCTATTTTTTTATCGTCAATTTACAAAATTTATTTAACAAAGGATTATTCAAATGAAAATTACAAATTTAATAGATACATTGCCTAAAAAGGCTCAAGTCATTGCAAAGTTTATTTCAATTCAGGAATCAGATAAAGAACTTGCTCATATAAGATTTTCCCAAGATACTCTTGTAAACTGGGTTCCCAAAGCTATTTTCGCAAGAAGCAAAGCTGACCTTGCAGATATGTCATTTTTAGAATTCACGGAAAGTTTGCTTGTTTATTACGGTCCGAAGTTACTGGGTGAAAATATTTTCAGAAAACTTTATTCAAAAAAACTACCTCCTGAACTTCAAAAAAAGGTTTCAACTCCCGCCGAAAAACTTTTGCAGGAGAAAAATTCCGACAAAAAAGAACTTTTGCCTATAAAAGCAGCAATTGCACTTTCTGCTCTTGCTATTCCTTTGTTTGAATATTCGCTTAACTTTATCAAGAACATTTTCACAATGAAACTGTTTAAACAAGCTGATTTCAATAATATTGCTAACTTAAATAAAGATAAAAAAGAAGATGAACAAATACATAAGAAAGTTAAAGCAAGTTCTATCCGGCACCTTAAGATTGCAGGAGGCATTTTTGCAGGATGTTTGGCTTTATCTGCCTTACTTGTAAGCCGCGGAAAAAATTCCAAAGTTTTGCAATCAATCAGTGAAGCTGTTTTAGCTCCGGGGAATAAATTGTTTAAAAATAATGTTCAAAAAGCTGCTTCTTTCAACAAGTATTTCGGTCTTGATTTTTCTGATAATAACGGCAAACTGGGGCTTTCCAGAGGTCAGCTGACTGCATGCGTTGTTGCAGGATTTTTTGGCTACACGCAAGCCGCAAAAGACCGAGGCAAACAAAATTTACAGGAAGTTTTATACAGATATCCGCTGGTAGGATTTTATGTTATAACAGGCAGCGAAATGTTTGAAAAAGGCTTTAAATCAATACTCAAAAGAAAAGATTCTTACAAAGACATTATCGGTGACAACCTTGAAGTTCCAAAACTTTTCCAACTTGAAGAGCATGCTCAAAAACTTGCTCAAACAAGAGGAACATCTGCTGAAGCTGAATTTAAAAGGCTATTCAAACAAAAATCAACGATTGTGTTGGTTCCGCTTTTATTCAGTATCGGATTTATGGGACTGTTTGTGGCAGGAATGTCAAGATTCTTTACCAAATACAGGTATAATAAGGAAATGGGGAAAGGGGAAAGAGGGCAAGAAGACAAGAAGGCAAGAAGGTAAGTTTTTTACATTTCACCTTTCACGTTTCACTTTTGTAAATTACTTGAAATTTAGTTATTTTTATATTAACATACACTGTGTATTGGAAATTTACCCAAAAGAAAATGGAGAGCGAGATTATGGTTTATGGCATTCTTGAAATAGAAATTATGAATGTTATTTGGAAACTGCAAAAACTTGATGAAGATGCCAACATTTCAGTTTCAGATATCGTTAATGAGTTGAATGATAATCAAATAACAAGAGCTTATACAACAATTAAAACAGTTATGGACAGGCTTGTAACAAAAGGTATTTTGGCAAGGTACAGAAATAACAAAAAGTTCTTTTACAGAAGTACTTTAGATAAAACCGAAGCGGCTAAAAAAGTCCTTGAGGCTGTTGGCGAACAATTCTTTGACGGCGACCCGATTAATATGTTAAGGTTTATAGAAAAAGAATGCGAATATCTTTTGGTATAGGGATGCGGAAAAATTCGAAAAATGACAATTTTTCGCAATTTTTCAAATCCGACCTAAGAAGTGCTTGCCCCCGTACCGGCTGCGGGATAGCCGGCGGTACGGGGGCAAGCCGGACAGTGGAGATTGCGAGAAAAATTTTACTATCCTAGTACCCAGCCTTGTAATGCTCATAAATTCGCAACCAAGCAGGTGTAATTTTTCCGCAAGCTCATAATCTTATTGTAATGTCTAAAAAAAATTATGAAAACGAACGAAAATTTGTTTCACGGCTGATTTATATGGTATTAGCCGAAACTTTGCATGTAAAAGATGCCGTTTTAAAGTTTCCTAAAGATATAGCCGACTTATCGGTTAAAGCGGCTTATCATGCACTTATTCATTTAGAAGCGGATGAAGACCTTCGTGCAAAAGATTTGGAATACAAAGAAGAACAGGATAATTATCTGGAATTTATCGCACAAATTTTGCAATCCGGTCAAACTCTTCCACAAAATATAATTAAGGAGTATGATAAGTATTATAAAAACATAGACACTCCTCATTCCAAAAGTATGAAAGGTTTAATAAAAAGTTTATGCAAATTTTTAAATGTTTAAAAAAACGAATAAAACCGGCACAAAACTTGTTGGAATTTATTTTTATACTGCCTATTTTAATCTTTGTGACACTGGTAATGTTTGAAACAGCACTTTTTTGGCAGGATGTAAATTCGATTTACGATCTGAACGCTGAAATAAATGCAAATGTTGCACTCAGCGATAATTCAAATATGGCATTGAATTCCACATGCACCTCGGCTACAGAAGCACTGGATATATTAGAGAAAAAAGATGCAATGATTTCAATGAATAATCCGGCTTACACAAAAACTATCTTAGACGGAAGTGAACCTTTT
The DNA here is from genome assembly GCA_028694425.1 of Candidatus Gastranaerophilales bacterium. GTDB lineage: Bacteria > Cyanobacteriota > Vampirovibrionia > Gastranaerophilales > Gastranaerophilaceae > JAQVKX01. The sequence continues at coordinate 17,804 of JAQVKX010000011.1, read as the reverse complement.
GCTCTTTATAAGTATGAAGCAAATACGATTACGGTAGGCGGCGTTACAAAACCGCAAATTGCACTGTGGGTGGATTGCAGAAACCCTTTTGAAAACGGGATAACTACACAGATTGAATTTTATCATAAAACGATAGTTATTAAAGCTTCAATACCCAGGTTTGACAAAGGTGAAGCAATTGAAGTTATTCCCGAGCATATTTTCATCGCAAGCCCGAAGCTTAACACGGTCAAGCATTTTTGAAATGTGATACCACGGCACAAGTCTCAATGTGAAAATAAGCTGAAAAGGTAAATATATTTTATTTTTAGTAAATGTTTCAGCCCTACAGCCTTTTCAGTTAAAGGAATTTTTTGGTTTTTCTTATTTGAGTTTACGGAAAAGTCTCCTTGGTTGCTCGCGTTAAACGGCATTTCGGGCAAAAGCGTGGTTTTGCCCTTCAGCCTCCGCTCGCAATCCGCTTTTATCAAAATTGGACTTTTTCCGCATGCTCTTTATACATTTCCGGTTGAGCTGTTTTTGTCGTCTTCAAGCTGTTTAATGTCAATTCCTTCATTTTCTTCTTCAGGATAAATCACCACAGGGATATCAATATCCACATTAACCTCAGCATCAACCATTTCTATCTCGTTTTTCATGTAATCTTTAACTTTTCCTTCTTCAAGTTTAACTGCAACGCATGAATTAAGGAATTTCAATGCAAAAACCTTACCTAAACCATCAGGAGTCATAACGGCAGAACCGACAGGCGGCATACCTTTTGCAGCTTCAATGTAATTTGAATACTCATAATTTAAACAGCAAAGCAATCTTCCGCATGTTCCGGAAATTTTCCCGGGAGCAATCGGCATTCCCTGATCTTTTGCCAGTTTAACGTTTATGGATTCAAATTTTCTCAGAAAAGAGCAACAGCAAAAAGGTTTTCCGCAAACACCCATACCTTCCATAATTGAGGTTTCGTCTCTGACACCGATATGTCTTAAATCAATCCTTATTCGTTTAAATACCTGGGTTAAATCCTTCAAAAGCTCCCTAAAGTCAACTCTTTCAGGTGCGGTATAATAAAAAGTTATTTTTTTTCGGTCAAATGTAATTCTGCATTGAACAAGGTTCATAACAAGGTTATGCTGTTTTACAAGTGCTTGACATTTTAGGAAAGATTCGGCTTCTTCTTTTTTAATCTCATCTAATGTTTGCAAGTCTTTTTGCGATAATGTTCTTATGACATGCAAAACTTCAGGCTTAAATTTCTCCCATTGTGCAGCGATTTCTGAATTAACGGCAAAAACTTTAAAAACTTCTTCGCCTTTTTCTGTCCTTACCAAAACCATTTGACCATGCTCAACGGTCAAAGAATCAGGAATCTGAATCGGATGATATGTATTTTTTATTAATCTTACAGCGTATTTCATAATTTATTTAATTATACTATAAAAGTGAATTTAATAAATGGAAAATGGGAAATTGAAAATGGAAAATTATTTAGGTTATGGGGTGAACAGGTGAATGGGTGAAGGCTTTTACAGATGCATAGATGCATAGTTTTTAAAAGTGAGCCGTAAACAGTAAGTTGAATTTTTCTTTGCCTCTTTGCACTTGTCGTATGAAGCCTTGGCGAAGTTCGGTCTTTGCCTCTATGCATCTTTATTACTTTTTGCATTTTACTTTTTACTCTATTCACTATTCACCATTCACTATATATAGCTTTCTTCTTCTTTCAATTTTCTGTTCATAAGTTTATCGAGCAGTTCTTGAGGGGTTATATCTGTGTAAACCGCTTCATAAATTGCACTTGAAACAGGAACTTCAATATTAAGTTTTTGTGCCAATTCACAAACTGCTTTGGAAGTTTTAACCCCTTCCGCAACAGAACCCAATTCTTTTAAAATATCATCTATTTTTTTACCTTTGCCAAGCATTGAACCAACGGTGTAATTTCTGGACATCGGGCTTGATCATGTTGCAATTAAATCTCCCATCCCCGAAAGTCCGTACAAAGTCGAAGGGTTTGCACCCAGTCTTACACTTACACGGACTATTTCTGCCATGCCTCGTGTTAAGAGCGTTCCCATACAGTTATCGCCTAAATCCATGGCATGTGCAAATCCTGATGCGATTGCTATAACGTTTTTAAGACTTCCTCCAAGTTCAACCCCGATTACATCTTTGTTTGTATATAACCTAAACTTTCCTGCAACCGTACAAGCCTGCTGAACCTTCTGTGCTGTTTCTAAATCTTCAGATGCAACGCAAGCAGCTGTGGGCTTGCCCATTAAAACTTCTTTTGCGAGTGTAGGTCCTGATAAAATCGCAAGATTTTGCTTAGGTAAAACATCTTTTATAACCTCAGACATTCTCATCAGAGACGGTAATTCAATACCTTTTGAAGCATTAACAAGAATTTGGCTGTCTTTAATCCCCACTGTTTTAAGTTGTTCGCAAACCGGTCTTATTCCTGAAGTTGCAACAACAAGTAGAATTATATCGGCATTTTTTATCGCCTCAGAAAGGTTTGAAGTTATTTGAACTTTGTCAGAAAGCTGGATTTCAAGCGGCTTTGAACAATGATTGTTTTTAATTAAATCTTCATACAAATCCTGTTCCCGTCCCCAAACGATAACTTCGTCAAAATTATTTGTTAATAACCAAGCCAGAGTTAATCCCCAACATCCCGGTCCTAAAACTGCCAGTTTCATTCCTTCTCCTTAACTTGCTTTATAATATTTTTAATCTGAGTTCTAAACTCCGGTAATTTATCCTTTATTGTTTTATAGACAATTTCATAATCTACTCCAAAGTAGTCATGTATTAATTTATCTCGCATACCAGCAATTTGCCTGAATGGAATATTTTTGTTTTTATTTATTATTTCTTCGGGTAAATTCTTAACGGCTTCACCAATAATCTCAAAATTTCTTTCAACAGCATCTATCGTTTTAGTATCGTTTTCAAAATCTTTCAATGACATATCCTTAGTGTATGTAAGAATTTTTCCTATAGACGTTTTTATATCTTCCAAAAAAAATATCGGTTTTCTATTTTTCATAAAGAAATTGCCTCTTTTAATATTGATTTTTTAATAAAACTTTTTAATCCTTTTTTGGTTCCTAAATCAACCTTTTTGCCAAATAAATTTTGCAAATATTCTTGTAAATCCACCATTGTAAACATGTCGATAATGCTTTGGAAATCTACAAGTAAATCTATATCGCTCTTCTCTGTCTGCTCACCTTTTGCGTACGAACCAAAGAGTAAAAAGCCACAAACATTATATTTTTCTTTTAAGAAAACTTTTTTATCATTAATTATTTTTTTTATTTCGTCAATGGAATAAACTTTTTTATTATATTGCATACTTACCTCATTTTAAACCATTTTATCATATTTACTTCAGAAAATGAATATGCAAACTAAATTTTATAAATCATCATATTACTTTTCTCAATACTCCGTGGTGTTTTTGCAGTTCGAGCCGTGCTTTTGTTACATCAATGTTAAGTTTTAGCACAACAATTGCCGTTTTTATTTCCCAACTGCTTTTCATAAGCATGGAAAGAGCTTCGCTATGACTGACTTTAGCAATTTGAGCAACAATCTTAATTGCTCTGGCCTTAAGTTTTTCATTACTTGCTTTCAAATCAATCATAAAATTCTCGTAAGTTTTGCCGATTTTAATCATTGCCCCTGTTGAAAGCATGTTCAATATCATTTTCTGAGCTGTTCCTGCTTTAAGTCTGCTTGAACCTGCAATAACTTCCGGTCCGACTTCGACACAAATTAAAATTCCTGCCTCTTCTGCTATTTTGCCTTCACAATTACACGTAATTCCGATTGTTTTAGCTCCAATCTTTTCAGCACAGTCCAAAACCCCTAAAAGGTATTTCGGGTTTCCGCTTGCTGAAATAACAACTGCAACATCATCTTTTGTCAACAATTCTCTTGCTGTTTCAAACCCTGCATCATAATTGTCTTCTGCACCTTCGACCGCTGTTTTAAAGGCGGCTTCGCCGCCTGCGATAATTCCTTGTACCATATCAGCTTCAACAGAAAAAGTCGGAGGGCATTCTGAAGCATCCAAAATCCCCAGTCTTCCGGATGTTCCTGCACCAAAATAAAACAGTTTTCCGCCTGACAAAAATTGTTTTGCAATCAAATCAATTGCTTTAGCGATACTGTCTAACTCTTCTTCAACGGCAAGTGCAACAATTTTATCTTCGTCGTTCATTTTCCTAACCATTTCAATGGTAGGAATTATGTCTATATCTTTTGTGTTTTCGTTACGATATTCGGTGATAATTTCCATAGTGCTCCTGTTGGTTAAAAAGTTAGTAAGTAAAATGCAAAAAGCAAAAAGCGAAAAGTAGGTCTGGCATACCTGCCCGACAATAAGATATAAAAATAAGTTAAACAGCTGAAAGGTTTTTTAGTATTTTACTCTACGCTTCTACGCATCCACGCATCTTGTCTTCTTTTGCATTTCCTATTTCCTAAATATAGTTCTTCCGCTTACAAACATTTAATCAAATTTGCCATTTCAATAGCGGATTTAGCAGCATCAGAACCTTTATTTCCAGCTTTTGTTCCTGCTCTTTCAATTGCCTGTTCGATATTTTCGGTTGTAAGCACGCCGAATATCACAGGAACACCTGTTTCCAAGCTCACAGAAGCAATGCCTTTTGACAATTCACCGCTTACGTAATCAAAATGAGGCGTAGAACCTTTAATAATAGCTCCAAGAGCAATAATCGCATTATAATTTCCGGATTTAGCAAGTTTTTTAGCTAAAACAGGGATTTCAAACGCTCCCGGAGACCAAATAACCGTTATGTTATCTTCTTTAACTCCATGCCTTACCAGTTCATCAATAGCTCCCGATAATAGTTTTGAACTTATAAATTCATTAAATCTTGAAACTACAACAGCAAATTTTTCATTCTTTACCGTTAGTTTACCTTCAATAGTTTTTACCATATTTTCTCTCCATTTTAATAAATATTAAACATATGTAAATTCTACAACATATAATTTTTTTTTACAACAAAGGAGAGAATATCTTATAAAAAAGATAAATAGACGATAAGATTAGCAGAACTCCGCTTAATTTGAGCAAGATTTCAGAAATATGCGTAAAACTCTTTAATCCCTTTAAGCTTGACGTAAAAACGCCTGCTATAATTAAAATTAAGCCTTGACCTAAAGAAAACATGAACAGCATTAATACTGCAGACCAAATATTGGCAGACATAGACGCAAATGCCATAATCCCGGCTAAAATCGGAGTTGAACAAGGTGTTCCGGCTAGTGCAAATACCGCACCGATTAAAATCGGATATAAAACCATGTTTTTCCCTGTACTTTGCGGAATTTGTTTAATAATCACAGGCATACTAAAATCCAAAACCCCCAATATATTTAATCCCATAACCATTAACAAAGATGCAAGCAGCAGAATAAAATACATCGGGGCAAAAGAAACGAAAACTTTTCCCGTTACCGCACATAAAATTCCTATTGTTGCAAATACCAGCGAAGAACCGAATACAAAAAACAGCATTTGCAAAAATGTTTTAGCAGGTGATGCTTCGGCATATCCGCCTACATAACCTATAATTATCGGAAGCATTGCCAAAGAACAAGGCGATACTGAAGCTAAAAGCCCGCCCAAGAAAGATACTATAAGCATAATCAGGCTGAAATGACCTGATGCAGCCATTCCTTGTGTTAATAAATCTGTAAAATTATTCATTAATTAAGTTCTCTCATCATTTTGTCCAGTTGTTCTTTTTCAATAAATCCCTCGGTTTTTGAAACTTTTTTACCCTTGGAATCTATAAGAATAAGTGTTGGAACTAATGTTACATTATATTTTTCAACTTGTTTTTTTGTAAAATCATCATTATTTTGTACTTGTACTTCAACCAAAGTTATTTTATCGCTGTATTTAGGATAAACTTCTTTCATAGCCGAACTTAGTTTTTTACAATCAAGGCACATCAATGATGTAAATTTAATGATTTGAGGTTTATTTCCGCCGGTTGCTGCTTTATTTGCAAAGCTTGCATCCGGTTTCGATAAGATAGTGTACATTACAAGCGGTACAACAAAGATAAGTGTAATAATAGTAAAGTTTTTAAATTTCATATTTTTCCCTCCTGTTTAACAATAATAGAATACAACAAATATTGTTTTAAGATAACTCCAATCGGGTATTTTTTTACTTACCCGACAGGGCGGTTTTAATTTTAAAGTGAATAAGTGATTAAGAAGTTGAATGGGTGAATAGTTGAAAGGTTTTGGTGTCCCTCCCTTGCGGAGGGACCGAAATCTTTGATTTCGAAGGAGGGTATACTTCTTTACATCTACGCCTCTACGCATCTTGTCTTCTATTTTCTATTTCACCTTTCACATTTTCCTTTTCACTTTTTGCATTTTGCTTTTTGCTCTTTGTCTTTCACTTTTTACTTTTTTGCTATAATTAAACCCATGAACAAGAAAATTATTACAACCAATAAAAAAGCGTACCATGATTACACGATTTTTGAAAAATTTATTGCAGGAATTGTGCTTACGGGTACGGAAATCAAATCCATCCGAAAAGGTGCCGTTAATTTAAAAGACGGTTTTGCCAAAATAGAGGATGGAGAGATTTTCCTGTACAGTTGCCACATTTCCCCGTATGAACAAGGAAACCGCTATAACCATGACCCTGAAAGAGTTCGTAAACTGCTTTTAAATAAAAAAGAAATCTTAAAAATGCTGGGAAAAATTAAAAAAGAAGGTTATACGATTGTTCCTCTGGAAATGTTTTTTACAAACGGGTTTGTAAAGCTTGAAATAGGACTTGCAAAAGGTAAAAAGATTTACGATAAACGTGAAGACATTGCAAAAAAAACACAAAAAAGAGACATGGATAGAGCAATGAAAAAATGACATAATCCCAGGCGAGGAACGAGCCGTAGGAAGATGCCATTGCTAGGAGTTTAATTTACTGCACGACGCGGCAATCCAAAAAAGAGGATGCGGAAAAATTCGAAAAATGACAATTTTTCGCAATTTTTCAAATCCGACCTTAGAAGTGATTGCACCCTTACCGGCTGCGGGATAGCGAATTTTCGCCGGAGGGCGGAAGGGCAAAACGACGCTTTTGCCCGTAGCCCGTTTAACGGCGAATAATTCAAGAAGCCGGTGGTATGGGTGCAAGCCGGACAAGGGAGATTGCGAGAAAAATTTTAATTTTTCCGCAAGCTCAAACTATAAAAAAATATTTCTTTATTATATAATTAAGCTAAGGGGGACAAAATGTATAATAAAAAAGACTTGGTTAAAAATTTAAATGAACTTAATTATTTTATAGATGAAGCGACATTAAACAATTTTATTAGGAATTGGAAAATTGATGCGATTTATGAAGATGAAGACGGCATTGAGTTTTATGATAATTTAGCGATTATAAAACTTAAAAAGGGTATAAGTTTGAAATCTCAAGGTTACGCAAATGAACAAATCGCACACCATATAAAAAACATTGCTGAAGAAAAACAGCCTCAGCCTAAAAAAGAAGTAAAAAATCTTCCGGCTGAAAAACCTGCATTACCTAGTGAACTACAGAATTTGACAATTGATGTAACAGGGCAAACTTTACAAATGCTTGCTGATGCAGTTGCTGCAAAAATTACAGCCGATATTAAAGAACAAATTCAAAAATCCGAGTTTGTAACTCAATTACTGGAAGACGGTTCACTGAAAAAGGATAATGAAATACTTTCTCAAAAAGTTGAAGAACTTACACAGGATAACAAAAAACTTGCTAAAAGGGTTGAAGAACTTGAGTTGAGCAGAAAACGTTTTCCTATAAATTTTGAATATTTTCGTAAATTTTTCAATTAATTTGATAAAAAGGATTTTTTCGCATCGTTACTTAATTCTCGTACTATTTTCGCGAATTTGATAGTTGACTTTCGATTTGCGAAGGGAAATTATAGAAATAGTTATTTTTGAGGACGCGGGAAAATCCAAAAAAGGACAGTTTTTTGAGATTTTTCAAGTCCGACCTTGGAAGCGGATTGCGAGCAGAGGCTGTAACGGGGCGAGACCTCGACCCGTGAAACGCCGTTTAGAGCGAGCAACCAAGCAGTGCTCGCACCCTTACCGGCTGCGGGATAGCGAATTTTCGCCGGAGAGCGAAAGGGCAAAACGACGCTTTTGCCCGTAGCCCGTTCAACGGCGAATAATTCAAGAAGCCGGTGGTAAGGGTGCGAGCCGGACGCGGATTTTCGGTAGAGTGAGCAAAGCGAAACTCGTAAGGTGTGGCAAAATCACACTTTTGCCACACCCCGAATAATCCAAGACAAGGGAGATTGCGAGAAAAATTTTACTATCCTAGCACCCAGCCTTGTAATGCTCATAAATTCGCAAACAAGCAGGTGTAATTTTTCCGCAAGCTCTTTATTAAATAATTTTACGCTCCATGTTGACAATTTACTTTTAGCTTGCAATAATTAAAGAACGAAGTATAAGTTAGACAGGTATATCGTTTATAAATTCTTTGAATTCAAAGATACGATACCTTATGAAAGGAAAAAAAATGTACGCAATAGTCGAAACAGGCGGAAAACAGTACCAAATGGAAGAGGGTAGATACCTCAAAGTTGAGCTGTTGGACGGCGAAAAAGATAGCAAAGTGGTTTTTGACAAAGTTATTATGCTTGCAAACGGCAAAAAATCAAAAGTAGGGCAACCTTATGTTAAAGGTGCTTCTGTTGAAGGAACAATTTTGACCCATGATAAAGAAAAGAAAATCATTGTCTACAAACAAAGACCTAAAAAAGGTTACAGAAAAAAACAAGGTCACAGACAAGGTTTTACTAAAGTTATGATTAATAAAATCAGAACAAGTGAGCAAAAAAAAGCAAAAGCTGCTGAAACAGTTGAAACACCGGAAGAATAAGCAAAAGGCAAAAAGTAAAAGGTAACATTTTGCATTTGGCTTTTTGCTTTTTACTAAAATATAAAGTATTAAAATTAAAAACAAGGAGCAACAAACAATGGCACATAAGAAAGGTATGGGGTCAACCCGTAACGGTAGAGATTCAGAAGCGAAACGTTTAGGCGTTAAAAAATACGGCGGAGAAATAGTCAAAGCCGGCAATATATTAGTTCGTCAAAGAGGAACAAAAGTTCATCCGGGAGTGAATGTCGGAATAGGTACTGATGATACTTTGTTTGCATTAATTGACGGAACAGTTAAGTTTGAACCGCACAGACGAGACAGAAAACAAGTCAGCGTTTACGCAGCAGGATAATTAAAGTATTAAATACCAAAAGCCCTTTAAACAATTTTTGTTTAAAGGGCTTTTGGTATTTAAGGTTATCAGGTGAACAGGTGAAAAGGTGAATAGTTTTCGTTTATAGGGTGATAAGTTTATCCGTGCTGTAAGGTCTCTCAATTTTAGCTAAACAACTTATAACCTTATAACCCTATAACCCTTTTACTACTCAATAACCCAGCCGTTAGTTAAATCGATTTTAAGCGGTTGAAGAAGTTTAACATAAACCGTTCCTTGAGGCTGTACACTGAGTTTTTCGCCTTTAAATATCTTTCTCAAAAAAGCAATGAACCAATTTTTCTTTTTGCAAACTTCGCCTACCGCACAGAAGTTCACCATTTGGTCGTTTGTTGTTGTAATTATATTGTTTTGAAGTACCAAAACGCCGTTTCTTACAAATAATTTACCGGGTCTTACATCAATTAATTTGCCTTGTAAGTTGGAATCTTTATAAATCAAAATATATTTATCTCTTGTAATGTAATTTTGAGGGGCTTTAGCCATATAAACCTCTCCGCATTTAGAAAATTGGGAGCTTATACCGGCACCAAGCTGTATCGGGACTACAGAACCGGCAGGCAGTGTACCGATTGAACCTTGCACAAACGCCTGAGGAATAACAAAACCGTCGCCTGTTTTTTTACGCATAGCTTCTGCCAGTTTTCTGTTAGGATTAAGTTTTGCCTGTTCCATCATATTTTTTAACAATACTGCAATTTCAGCCCTTGTAGCAGGCAAATTGGCATTGAGTGCTAACGGTGTATTGGGGACATGAACATTCATGTTTAAAATCTCTGCTTTTCCTGCAGCAATTAAGTACCATTCGGGAGTAGAAGCCAAATCAGTATAATCCTTTAAGACTTCCTTTGCTTTTTCAAGGCTTATGGTTTCTGTAGTTAAAGCATTAACTGCAACCGAAACAGCTTCCGCATGCGAAACAGGGTCATCCGGTCTGAAAGGCTGACCTGCAGGCGGGCATGAAATCAGTTCAAAATACAAAGCTCTTTGAATCATCTCATATGCCCAAAAATCAGGTGTAATATCAGTAAAATTAACAGGTTGGGCAACTGTTGTGTGTTCTTGCCCCAAAGCCCAAATTGCCATTGACGCAAACTCGGCTCTTGTTACATTGTTGTTAGGTTTAAAAGTCCCATCCGGATAACCTACAATAACACCTTTTTCTGATAATTCTTTAATCTGTGCCGCTGCCCAGTAATCCGGACTGACATCAGGGAACAACTTTACTTGTACCGCAAGAACTGGGACAAACGTTAATAAAGATACAAAAATTCCTAAAACCAACTTAATAAAAATCTTTTTCATAAACACTCTCCTTTTTTTCTCAGGAAACTTTATGAAATTATCTTACAACAAACATGGAAAAAAGGAAAACAGTAAACGGGAAACGGTAAAGAAGAAAAGATACGTAGATGCGTAGTTTTTAAATTAAAGTTGCTTTAGTTTAAAAATGATTTTAATAGTAAGCATTAAGCAGAATTCCACGCATCCACGCATCCACGCCTCTACGCATCCACGCCTCTACGCATCCACGCCTCTGCTAACCTATTCACCTATTCACCCATTCAACTTCTTAATCACTTAATCACCTAATCACTTATTCACTTTTAAAAAATTACCCCAAATAATTTCTCAAAATGCTTTTGACATAGTTTTGTGTTTCGGCATACGGAGGAACTCCGTCATATTTATCCACAGCACCTGAACCGGCATTATAAGCCGCAAGTGCTAAAATTACATTTCCGTTGTATTTACCCAACAGCCATTTTAAATGTCTTACGCCGCCATCAACGTTTTGAACAGCATTATAAGGGTCTTTTACTCCCAACGTTTTTGCCGTGCCGGGCATTAACTGCATTAAACCCATTGCACCACAATGAGATTTTGCCTTAGGATTAAATCCTGATTCTTGCTTAATAACCGCTTTAACCAGTTTTTCATCAACTCCGTGTTTTTTTGCTACCTGAGAAATCATACTTAATAACTGAGGTTTAGATACCTGCACATAATTATTAGGCTGCGGTTGGACAGAAATTTGTGCGTTAACACTTGTTGTTGCAGGAGTTAAAAGGGTACCAAACTGTGATTGGGCAGTTTCACTTAAGACTTCCTGAAAAGGTTGTACGGTTGGTATTGTCTGAGCAGGTAAACTTGTCGGCTGTAATACTTGAGGAATTCCGTTAATATTATTTGTATAATTCTGAAGCTGCATAGCTCTTTGTTTGGCAGCTTGCTGTCCGCTTGTCGATATTAAACCTTGTATCATTGATGAAAACATTTTTTACCATTACACGAAACCCTTCAAGTTCCGCCTTCCATTGCTTTTTCTATATACTACTAATTCTTCATTCTACCGGCTTACTAACTTTATTGCACTCGCTGTCTTTTACTTCGTCTCCCTTTTTAATTGAGACTTGCCCGCTCGCATCTCTTTTGCTTGATTACTTTTTAAAGGCGAATAGTTCTGTTGACCGTTTACTTTTCCCCTTTCCCTTTTACCTTTTCTCTTTCTTTTTTGTCGTTAAAACAATGACAAAAATTAAACCTACAATACAAAAATCCTCTACATGAATTAATCATCAGCGATTTTATACTAAACAACAAAAATAATTATAGAGCTTGCGGAAAAATTACACCTGCTTGGTTGCTCGCTCTAAACGGCGTTTCACGGGTCGAGTTCTCGCCCCCTGCTCGCAATCCGCTTCTTAGATCGAATTTTTCAAATTTAATATCGTTGAGCTGACAAGCCCAACCTATTTTGACGTATCATCTTTGTTGTTTAGTTATTTTTTAATTATTTTTTTAAAAAAGTAAAGGGATGCGGAAAAATTTTATTAAAAATATTTTCTTAAAACTTGTGTTTTTTCTCTGATTTCATTAATTATTTTTTGTGATTTTTGTAAGCTTAAACCGATTTTGTTTTTACGCAATTTCTTCCGCAGGGGGTTGTTTTTTCATAGGAAGATGGATTAATTCGGCATTATTTCTGTTTTTAACCATATCCGCAGTTATAACATAACGGGTCAGATTTTCCTTGGAAGGAATATCATACATTATGTCAAGCATAATTTCTTCAACAATTGAACGCAAAGCCCTTGCACCGGTCTTTCGGGTAATAGCTTCTGAAGCGATTAAATCAATCGCAGCAGGTTCAAATTCCAAATCAACGCCATCCATATCCAATAAGCATTTATATTGCTTCAAAATAGCATTCTTCGGCTCTGTTAAAATCATTTTTAATGTTTTTTCATCCAAAGCCTCCAAAACCGCATAGATAGGTACACGACCGATAAATTCAGGAATTAAGCCGAATTTTAACAAATCTTCAGGTTGTAATTTCTTTAACATTTTAGAAGCTTGAGCTTCTTTTTCGCTTTGTGTTGCCGGTTTTGAACCAAAGCCCATTGAAGAACCTTCACCTGCACGTTTTTCAACGATTTTTTCCAGTCCGACAAAAGCACCGCCCACAATAAACAAAATATTGCTTGTGTCAATCTGTATAAATTCCTGATGGGGATGTTTTCTTCCACCTTGAGGAGGAACGTTGGCAGTCGTGCCTTCAATCATTTTGAGCAATGCCTGTTGAACGCCTTCACCTGAAACATCTCTTGTAATTGATGTGTTTTCTGATTTACGGGCAATTTTATCTATTTCGTCAATGTAAATTATTCCTCGTTCAGCTTTTGCAGCATCATAGTCAGCACTTTGCAATAATCTGAGCAAAATATTTTCAACATCATCACCGACATAACCTGCTTCGGTAAGTGTTGTAGCGTCTGCAACCGCAAAAGGCACATCAAGCATCTTTGCAAGAGTTTGTGCCAACAAAGTTTTTCCGCTTCCTGTCGGTCCGACAAGCAAAATGTTTGATTTTTGGATTTCTACATCATGTTTTTTATCCTGATTTTTATTATGTTTTAATCTTTTATAATGGTTATAAACTGCTACAGAAAGAACTTTTTTGGCATCTTCCTGACCGACAATATGTTCGTCTAAATGAGCTTTTATTTCAGCAGGTTTCGGAATAGGTTTTTCTTCCGGTGTTTTTGTTTTTTCGGCTTTAGCTTCTTTGTCTTTGCCTTCAAAAAATTCTTCATCCAGAATTTCATTACACAATTCAACGCATTCATCGCAAATGTAAACCTCCGGACCCGCAATTAATTTTTTAACCTGATCCTGAGTTTTACCGCAAAAAGAACATTTTAGTCTACTGTCATCAAGTTTTGACATGATTTTCTCCTAATTGGCATCTTTCAAAGTTTCTTCCCTTGAGACGACTTTATCAATCATACCGTATTCAAGAGCTTCTGCCGGAGTCATTATATAATCCCTATCGGTATCTTTTTCAATTTTCTTTAATGACTGACCTGTATTGGTTGCAAGAATTTCATTCAACGACTTTTTAATTCTGACTATTTCGGCTGCTTGAATTTCTATATCTGTGGCTTGACCTTGGGCACCGCCTAAAGGCTGGTGGATTAACACACGAGAATGAGGCAAAGCCATTCTTTTGCCTTTTGTACCTGCCGCAAGAAGGAAAGCACCCATACTTGCCGCTTGACCCAAACAAATTGTGCTTACATCGGCTCTGATATGCTGCATTGTGTCGTAAATCGCAAAACCTGCCGTAACACTTCCGCCGGGGCTGTTTATGTATAACATAATATCTTTTTCGGGATTTTCGCTGTCCAGCAATAACATTTGAGCAACAACTAAATTTGCTACCATGTCATCAATTCCTGTTCCCAAAAATATAATTCTTTCTCTCAATAATCTTGAAAAAATATCGAAAGAACGTTCGCCTCTGCTTGATTGTTCTATTACTACCGGTACAAAGCTCATTTTTAATTCCTTTCCTTAATTAATATAATAACATATTTTAGTTTATTTAATAAATGGGAAATTATTTTAGTTTATAGGGTTATCGGATTATGGGTTTATGGGTTTTGAAAATAACCTATAACCCTATCACCCTATAAACTTATAAACTTTTTTCACATTTCACTTCTCACTTTTTTAATTCCACCTTGTTATTGTCGGTCAAGAACTTAATTACTTTCTCATTTAAAGCCTGTTGGGACAATGAATTAAATATTTCAGGATTTTCCTTCAATTGCTTAACCATGTCATTTCTGCTGATATTGTAAATCGTTTGCACTTCAGTGAGTTTTCTTTCAATATCGGCAGGTTCCACTTTAATATCCTCTTCTTGAGCAATTTTATCAATAACAAGCGAATTCTTAATTCTTGCCACGGCCTCTTCTCTAAGCTCTTTCATAACGGTGTCTTTATCTTGAGATTTCATAACATCTTCAAAGTCATATCCTTGAGAAGTAACTCTTTGTTTATATTCTTCAAATAAAGATTGGGTTTCTCTTTCAATCATCGTTGACTGAATATCAACGTTTGCACCGTCAAGAACTTTTTGGAAAACAGCATTGCTTGAACTTTTAACATCTTCGCTCAGCTTTGTTGTATCCAGAAATTTTTGTATATCTGCTTTTAAATCTTCAACTGTCTTGAAAGGTCCTATTTTTTGGGCAAACTCATCGGTAAGCTCAGGCAAAACTTTTTCTTTAATCTCTTTTATTTTTATTTTAAATACGGCAGGCTGACCCGCAAGCTTTTCGTCATGGTAATCTTTGGGAAAATCCACCTTAATTTCAAATTCTTCCTCAAGTTTTTTGCCGACTAACTTTTCCGCAAACCCCGGAATGAAATTTGAATTAGCTAAATCCAGCGGATAACTTTCAGCTGCACCGCCTTGAATTTTTTCACCGTTTACGGAACCGTCAAAATCAATTACCGCTAAATCGGTATCTTTTGTAGGTCTGTCAACTACCAGATTAAAAACGGCATGCCTTTGCAGTAAACCGTTCAATGCATTATCAAAAGCGTCTTTTGCAGTTACATATTCTTTTGCTTCAACCGTTAAGTCTTTGTATTTACCTAATTTTACTTCCGGTCTGAGTTCAACTTTTGCAATTATTTTTAAATCTTTGCCGATTTCAAAATCATAAGATTCGACATAAGGTCTTGAAATTACATCAAGATTATTCTTTGATACGGCTTCCTGAAAAGCTTTCGGCAACAAGTCATCCAATGCTTCCTGTTTAATTCTGTCAATGCCTACATGTTGTTCGACAAGATTTCTCGGTGCTTTGCCTTTTCTGAATCCGGGAATATTAACATATTCGGAAATTCTTCTGACCGCCCTGTTATAACCGTCAACCGCTTCTTTTGCCGGAATTTCTATTTCCAGTTTTACTACATTATTCGGTTCATTTTCTAAACTTATTTTCATAGTTATTTCCTTTTTTTAATATCTCTTCACATTATACTCCAAATACAATAAAAAATGCAAATTTTTGGAATTAAGGACAGGAAAAATAGTAAATATAGAGGAATTTTCAGCACCACTTTTTTTGATTAAATCATAAAAACGTATGATTTAATTTTAAAAATAAATTGCTAATATACAACTATACTCCTTAGAGACGACGATACACATATCCCTAATCAACAGCTATGCACCCCTAAAGTACATAGCTTTTTTTTGCGGATTTTTGCAAGAGTGAGGACCAAGTCCGAAACTCGTCCTTGTGAGCAACTATTCGGAGCGGATTTTTTCTTTAGAAAAAAGAAGCGGAGAGGTTAAGTTGCGAACTGCAAATAATCCAAGATAGCCTTCTTTTGCCGAAATCTTTGATTTCGAGGGAGGGTATAAAGTGCACATACAAATTAAAACCCTCACCCGCCTTTCTAATACTCGCAGATTTCTGCTCGTATTGAAAGTCGGCCTCTCCGCAAGGGAGAGGCAAAAAGTTTTATTTCCAATCCTCTTTATCTCTCACTATTACCTATTTCCTATTGCCTATTTCCTGTTTACCTTTTGCATTTTGCTTAACAAAACCTTTCAGCTTTTCAGCCCTTAAGCCTTTAAGCTAAAATGCTTTTTGCATAGAAAAAGGTGCGGAAACCCGCACCTTGTGTTTATTATGAACTAAGAATTTATGCCATTACGCTTAAAACCTGCCCGGTAGTTTTTGCAGCGTCTGCAGATCCTGCAGGTTCTACAGAGTCTACATGACTTGTTTTTGCCATTAATTTCTGTATTGCTGTAGTTAACCTGTCTGCAACTTGTTGTGGACGCTCACCACTAACAATTGGGACACTCGCAAGAGTTGTTGGACTACCATCTATATTTTGTTTTATATCAAAATACCCTTTACCCTTTGAATAAGTCGGTACAAGCTGATAGGCTTCACTATCTTTTACTCTAGCCATAGCGGCATCTGCCACGCCTTTATATTTGCCTGGTAGTTCTAGTACTTTTGGTACTTTTTGTCCGAAACTAACATTTTGATTGTTTTGTACACTTTGTACTCTCATGATTTTTTAACCTCCTATTATCTACTACGTAATATCTGAATAAATGTTTTTAATTGTTTATGCTGCTATGTCTAGGATTTTTAAAGGAATCGGGGTTCTATTTTTAAATAATCCTCTTTTAATTAAATAATTTCTACAATTTTCAATAAAATTATTTATATCATCTGGTGTCCCTAATGCTTGTTTTTCAAATGCTTGCATTTCTAGTTGTCTTCCCCTATTAGTTACAATAAAAAATTCTTGACCTATTTTTACAACTTCATGGAAAACATCATCGCCGCCAATTTCTTGTAAGCCTCTACGAAATTCTTTTCCCAAAGAAACATCCTTTAGAAGCCCGTACGGTATCTTAACTTCTGCTCCAAAAGCAGTATTTTGTTGTCCTTGTACACTCTGTACTCTCATAATTTTTAACCTCCAATAATCTACTACGGTCTTAATACCTAACAAGTGTTTAAAAAACACTGAAATTTTTTTTTTGCTACTTTTGTAAAAATTTATGTAATTTTGTTACATTTCTTAAAACAGAGAACAGGAAACGGGAAAGAAGACAAGAGGCGTAGATGCGTGGAGGCGTGGAGTAAAATTCAGCTCACTGCTTGCTTTTGTTATATCAAATGTATTGGTGCATAAATGCACCCTACTTTTCACATTTCACGTTTCACTTTTAAAAACTACGCATCCACGCATCTACGCCTCTTGCCTTCTTTTAATCTTTCTAATTCTTTCCCCTTTTCCCTTTTTATGCTACTATAAAATAAAAGTTGAAAAGGGGCATGAAAAATGATTACCGTAAAAGATGTTGAGCATGTCGCAAAGCTTGCAAGATTAGAGCTTTCTGAAGAAGAAAAACAAAAGTTTACAAAACAATTGGGCGATATTTTAAAATATGTTGAGCAAATGAACGAAGTTGATACAACCGGCGTTAAACCTATGGCACACGCTTTTGACTTCGTTAACGTTATGCGGGATGACAAAGTAGTACACGAACAAACCAAAGAGGAGCTTATGAAAAACGCTCCGGAAGAAGAAAACGGGTTTTTTATAGTACCGAAAATTGGGTGAACA
>JAQVKX010000151.1 GCA_028694425.1 Candidatus Gastranaerophilales bacterium | reverse complement strand
CTAATGGGTTTTTTCGACAAATTTAAGGACTTTCAAAACCAAATTTCGGAAATTGAATACAGCATTTATACAAACAAAAAAGATTTTTTGGAAATCTATGAAAGAAACATTCAACTGGATAAGGAAATATCTGAAAGAACTAAAGAATTAGACATTGCTAACCAGAGAATGTTAACTTTACAGCATGTTTGGGAGATGATGAATTCTTCAACACCTTTATCAAGCGTGCTTGAAGCAATCGTTAAGACGCTTCAGGGCGAATTGGGTTATTTGCACAGCTGCATTATCAAGAAAAAAGAAGACGAAGAAGGCAATGTTTATCTCGAGGTAATTACACAAGCAAAAGATGAGCTGGCTGACAGGCTTAATTATTTTTTAAGTGAGTATGAGGAAAAATATAAATTTTACTTTGATGAAAACGGAATTTTAGCAAAAAGCTTAAAAGAAAAGGTTATTATACAGACTACGGATTTAAGAACCGTCTTAAAGTCGGTTGCACCGAAGTTATCTGAAGATTTGACGGCAAAAATTTTAAATAATGCTCAAACAAGTTCAATAATTTTTGCACCTATTTGCAATGTCGATATGGATTTTGGCTGGTTAGTGGTATTTTCTACACGTGAAGTTGCACAAGATGCTGAAATCGACTTTCTTAAGCTTTTTACAAAACAGATTGAACTTGCAATTACAATAGCAGATCTGTTTCAGGTTGTAAAAAATCAAGCCGTAACAGATGCTTTAACTACTTTATATAACAGGAGATATTTTGAAGAAGCTCTAAGCAAGGAAGTTACCAGATCTCAACGTATGAAGCAGCCGTTTACTGTCATTTCACTGGATTTAGATTACTTAAAACAGATTAACGACAAATATGGACATTCTTTCGGGGATTTAGCGATAACGACTATTGCGGAGGTTTTAAAGAAAAATGCCCGCTCAATTGATGTTCCGGCACGTATCGGCGGAGAAGAATTCAATGTTTTACTTCCGGGTGTAGATTCTAAAGGAGGCTTGATTGCCGCAGAGCGTATCAGAACTGCTATTGCTGCCTGTAAATTAGACAAAATAGGTCAAATTACGGCAAGTATAGGAGTTGCAACTTTCCTTGAACATTCCGATAATCTCGAAGAGTTACTTGAAATAGCCGATCAAGCTATGTATATTGCAAAAAGAAACGGCAGAAATCAGGTTCAGCTTGCCAAACCAATTTCCGAGATTTCCTGGCAAGAAATTGCAATCAACACGTTTATGGATATTCTTTCTAAAAAACGTATCCCTATTTCTAAAGAGATTTCAAATAATTTGTGCAAAAAACTTTCTCAGACGGCAGTGGGAGAAGATTCCACACCCAGAGAAATGCTTTATTCGATTGCAGATATGATTGCAAAAACTTACAATCCGCTGCATGAAAAAGGGGTTACAAAATCGAAAGTACAAATAGCTACAAAACTTGCAAAGATTTTTGAATTACCCAAAGAAGATATAGATAAATTGCATGTTGCAACCTTATTGTATGATATAGGTAATTTAATGCTGCCACATGACTTATTGCAAAAGAAAGAACCTCTAACGGAAAAAGAAATTGCAGAAATTAAAAAACATCCGGTTATTGCCGCAAGAGATATACTAGAACCAATTTCAGAAGTTCAGGATATTATTCCCATAATTGAACACCATCATGAAAATTGGGACGGTTCAGGTTATCCGGGTAAGGTTTCGGGAGATAAAATTCCTCTTTTATCTCAAATTATTCTTATAACTGATGCTTATTTTGCACTTACGGAACCTCGGTCTTACCGCAAAGCAATGTCTCCAAAAGAAGCCATCGATGTTATAAAAGCGGATTCAAATAAAAAATGGAATCCCGCTCTGGTAAAAGAGTTTGTTACATTAGTTGAAAAAAGTTTAGTGAGCGATGAAAAATTATGAATATTAAATTAACAAAAATGCAAGGTCTTGGTAATGACTTTGTTATCTTAGATTACTCTGAATACGAAAAAACCGGCATGTCAATGTCTGATTTGGCAAAAAAACTTTGCAACAGAAATTTTGGTGTAGGAGCCGACGGAATGATTATACCTGATTTAAATCCGAAAGCCGGTTCTTACAAGGGTACCGACAAGCAATTTATTCCGGACATAGCCTGGTATTTTTATAATTCCGACGGAACAACCGCCCAAATGTGCGGAAACGGCATAAGATGTTTTGCAAAATACGTTAAGGATAAAAAACTTGTACATTCAAACCAGTTCAGCGTAGGAACTTTGGCAGGAATTATTGTTCCTGAAATTCTGGATGACGGCAATGTTAAGGTTAATATGTCAAAACCTAAAGTAGAATATCTTAACAAGGACTTTAATATAAATGACAGAGATTTCAAAATAAACAGCATCTCTATGGGCAATCCGCACTGTGTTATTTTTAACGGAAGCGAAAATCTGCTTGAACTTGCACAGATTTACGGTCCTGATATTGAAAGTCATTCACTTTTTCCGGAAAAAACAAACGTCGAATTTGTAAAAGTCATTTCTAAAAACGAGATTGACATGAGAGTTTACGAACGAGGCTGCGGAATAACTTTAGCTTGCGGAACAGGTGCTTGTGCAAGTGTTGTTGCGGGAATTTTAAATAACTTAACAGAAAATAAAGTTAAAGTTAACCTTCTCGGTGGGTCTCTAATCATTGAATGGCAGGGTTCTTCCGAAAATTATAACTATGATGTTTTTATGAGCGGACCTGCCGAGTACAGTTTTTTTGCCGAATATATTTTGTAATTTTTTTGTTTATGTTAATATCTATATACGTCGAAATATAAAAGGAGAATAAAAATTGAAAAATTACGAACTATTAACAATATTCAAGCCGAATTTGGATGCGGATGAACTCGACAAAAACCTTTCTAAACTTGAAGAAACAATTAAAGGTTACAAAGGGAAAGTTATTAGCGTCGACAAAATCGGTCGTAAAAAATTGGCTTATGAGATACAAAAATTCAGAGACGGTTTTTTTGTCTCTCAAATACTTACAATTCCGACTGATAAAGTCAGTGAATTTAATAGACAGTTAAGACTTAATGACAGCATTCTGAGAATTATGTTTTTAGAATCATCAATAGAATCAACTAAAACTTACGTAAAAAAATAGACTAGGCGGGAATTATGACAATAGCAAAAGCAGTAGTAACAGGAACAGTATACAGAGCACCGGAAAAACGTTTTACATCAAATGACGTTGCGGTTTCTACATTTGTTTTGGATATAGGCGAAAAAGAAGAAACACTTCTTCGTGTTATATCCAAAAGAAACATACTTGACGGAGTTGTGTCAAGTTTAGGCAAGGGCGAAAGAGCTCTTGTAGAAGGCAGACTTCAGATTGCAACGGTTAAATCAGATGATGGTTCTGAACGCAAAATATACGAAATAGATGCTTCTACTATTGAAAAAATGGGTACTTCGGCACCGCTTAGAAGTAATGACAACGAAGAAATCGTTAAATTTGCACAAGAAGAATTCAGCGATGAATTAATCGGCGAAGACGAAATACCTTTTTAATCGAAATGTGAAAAGTAAAATGTGAAAAGAAGTACAAAAATCCTTTCACTTTTCACGTTTCACATTTCATAGAGACAAGAAGTAAACAAAAACTAACAAGGAGCGTACAAACAAATGGCAAGAAAAGAAGACTTAGATAAGAAAAAACATAAAAATTGCAGTTTCTGTGTTGATAAAATCGATTTTATTGATTTTAAAGATGCATCAAAAATCAGAAGATATTTAACGGAAGCCGGTAAAATTATCCCGAGAAGAATTACCGGAACTTGTGCTAAACATCAACGAATGGTTGCAACTGCAGTTAAACGTGCAAGAGAAGCCACTATTATAAATTATGTTTTTGATTAATTTTTAACTTTATAAATTGAGGAATTATTATGGATAAAATTACTATCAGATCGGACAGACAAGACGATTATAAATTTCATTACAAAGGTGAAGAAGTTGTCTTAAAAGCAGGTAGTATAATTAGCATTGCAAACGGCTTAGCGGATGTTGTTCTGCCTACTTGTGCAATGAAAATTATAAATAATTTAATTGTTGTTAAAGATGATGTGAAGAAGTGATTTAATAAATTGAAAATTGTTTTATTGACCTAAAATTGCCATTATACCTACATTACAGTTATACAACTGCATAATCCCTGTATTTGAGAAGCAAATACATTAACTGAATGAAAAATTGCGAACTGCCAATAATCCAAGACACTTGTCCACCAACAGCTTGTATTGATGGGATAGTAATCCCACCCTACTCATATTCATCAATAAGTGATTGGGCTTCGGTTTTAAGAAAATCGCAGTATTTTTTGTCTTCAATAACTTCGTCCAAAATCTCCCGTCCCCGAAGATTATAAAGTGCAATCAGAGCATTTTTCTTAACCTCATCGTCTAAATCATCCAACATTTCTTTTATTGTATCGTAAGCTCTTTCATCTTCCGAGTCCATCAATGCTTCAATAGCGTTAATCCTGATTTGCGGAGATTCATCGGTAAGAGAATGTTTAAGTGCATTAAAAACCCTTTCACTGCTGAAATTAAATTTACCCAAAACTTCAATAACACGCTCCTTTAAGAATGTAAATTTATCCAAAAAGCCTTTTTTTGTTTCCAGTATTGAGACCAACGGGTCAATTGCCCTTAAATCACCGAGCATGCCGAGTGCAACCGCTGCAGATTCTCTTACGTAAACAGATTTTTCTTCCTCATCCTGAACAATATTAATCAATGGTGCAACGGCGTATTTGTCGCCCACTCTGCCAAGTGCATCCGCACATGCCAGCCTTAATTTATAATTTTCATCTTTATCGTTAAGGCAGTATAGAAGCGGCGTAACCGCACTTGTATCTTTGAAATTAGCAATAGCTTTGGCACACATTGCACGGAGGTTTACGGAATTTTCCTTATCCAAAAGCAATTCAACTATGATACTCAACGACGATTTTTCACGATACTTGTCAACACATCTTACCAGATAC
Source organism: Candidatus Gastranaerophilales bacterium (assembly GCA_028694425.1). Taxonomy (GTDB): domain Bacteria; phylum Cyanobacteriota; class Vampirovibrionia; order Gastranaerophilales; family Gastranaerophilaceae; genus JAQVKX01. The sequence goes on along the minus strand of JAQVKX010000151.1, from coordinate 373 downwards.
ATTAAAACATCTTGATTTTTGCAGACAGTTAAAAAGTGGTTATAGATAACAACCACTTCTTCTTTAGAATATTTATTTTCAATGCCGTTAAGTTTTTGAATAGCAACATCAACCGCTATGTCATCAAAAATTCCACATTCGGATACGATAGAATTTAAATCAAGTACCTTTTTCTCGTTCATACCAAGTCCGTTTTTCATATCAGGATACACTAAAACAAATACGATTTCAACCTTTTAAATTTATATGGTTCTTGCGAAAAATCCATGAAGTGTTAATATAATTAATCATGGATATAAATAAAATATTAAAACTTAGACAGTTCAAGGCTTTTGACCTTGATGTCAAAAATGAGAAAGTATTAATTCACGGA
>JAQVKX010000150.1 GCA_028694425.1 Candidatus Gastranaerophilales bacterium | reverse complement strand
TGACTGCCATAAGAGGATGTGATGTCACAGATTGGTTTGTGGACATTGCAGGAATAGGCTTTGCTTGCTTTTTTGCATTTCTTTTTAATATAAAAGGCGAAGAGAATTAAATTTTTCGTCAAGAAAGTTATATACTCAATGTATAAAGTGTAAAATTATTTTACGATTTTTCGTTTTCCTCTTGCAGAGAGTTTTTTTAGAGTTATTATGTAAAAAAGTGAATAAGTGATTAAGTGAATAGGTGAATAAGTGCAATTTTTGTTAAACTGTTTAACCAAAACTTATAAACTTATCACTTCATAACCCTATAACCAAAAAATCCCCCATGTGGCGGAGGCAAAAAATATTTTCACGACACTTATAACAAGTAGGGTGGGGTCCCTACCCCACCGACTCAAAACCGGTAGGGTGGGATTACTATCCCACCAAAACAAAACTCGATAACCAAAGTAGGGTGGGGCCCCTACCCCACCAACGCAAAACCGATAGGTAGGTCGGGCATAGCGGATTTTGGTAAGAGTGAAACTCGTCCCTGTGAGAAATCTTATGGAGTGTATGTATTTGAGAAGCAAATACAGAAGCGGAATGAAAGATTGCGAACTGCCAATAATCCAAGACACCTGCCCGAAAACCAAAGATAATAATAACACTCAAAAGGAAAGGAGTATGAAACAATGATTACAGCGGTAACAAGTTTTAGAACAAACGGCACAATGCCGAGAACAAGCAGCTTTTCAGCAGCCAATCCTGCCCCCCCCCCAGAAAACTAACTATTTAGGGGGTACGACAAGTTCAAATCCGGCAGGATTTAAGGTGCATCCTAATTCGAGTTCGAGTCCACAAAAGCCTTCAGCGGAAGAACTCAGAAACACCCAAACTGATTTAAAAAGGCTCATTAGTTTAATGCTGCAAACGGAAACGGATCCTAAAAAAATTAAAAAATTGAAAAACTATCAAAAAGTATTGGATGTTTTGCTTGCAAACGGAAGAGATACTATTAAAAAAACCCCGATTGTTGCTTTCGGTAATGCAGCACAAAGAAAGTACGCACAACTAGCTGTTCAAGGTTTTTCAGCACTTTCAGCAGGAATTGCAGCAGGTATGGCACAAATGCCTGGAGCAGATGAAGCAGTACTGGCAGCTAATGATGCTGCCATGGCAATTGCTATATGCAAAATTTATGGTTTGACTCTTTCAAAATCATTAGCACCAATGCTTATTGCACCAATTATGGGAAATTCAATGGGAACTGCAATATTTGGAAAAATTATATCAAAAGGATTTACTTGGATACCTGCGGTAGGAAATGGTCTTAATGCCGGTGTAGCCTTTGCTGTTACGGAATTTATCGGTCAGAGTTTAATCGGCAAGTGTGAAAGTGGAGAAATACAAGTAGCAATTAGAAAACTTATTGCACAGCATGGCGGTTAGATAATCAAATAAAGGGATTTACTAAAGTTTGACTAACCGGCTCAGAATGGATTTAATTATTAATGGAATTTTTTAACAGCATACAGCAAATAAGAGCAAATTGGCAGCCATATAAAAAGTGGGAAGCTGAGCAAGACGACAAAGAATTCAGGCGTCAGGAATTACACAAAAGATTTCCGGCGTCTGAAGAAGAATTGCAAAAAGCTTCCCAATACGGCCGTACGTTGATTGATTCCATAAACGTAATGGACCAATATTCCATCAACAAAGCCGAAGATGTTGAAATGGCATCAGAAGTAGGGCTTGAGTTTGTTAGTATGGTAGTCGGAGCTGTCGGACTTGCCTTAGGGGGAATTGCATATAAAAATTCAAAACTGAATAAATTTATAGATAAACTTCTTGTAAATACACTTCCATCAATTCTTGCTGATGATAAATTTATTACTAATATGTTTAAATTTGAATTATTTTGGGCTGCTGCCTCAATATTATTATCGATAATCACTATGCCTTATTTTATGCTAAAAGCTAAATCATATGAAAAAGAAGCATCTAGAATTGCAAGATATCAGGCAAGAGAAGAAGAATTAAAAGACCCTGAGAATTTTGTTGTTTATGATGCAAAACAGATTAATGAGGCAAAAGAAATTGCAAAAACCTTGCCCGAGCCTCCCAAGAAAAAGAAAAAAAGCACAATAAATCCTATAACTAATTACAATGAATCAATAAACTCAATAAAATCATTGCTTGAAGGTCACAAAAATTATTTAAAGTGGAAAGAAGAAAATCAAAGGGCAGAAAAAGCCAAAACGGATTCTTTTGAAACAACAGAAACTACTCCCGAACAGCTTGAAAATGCAAAAAGAGACCAGGACAATCTTACAAGAATAATAAGAAAAATAGAGATTTATTCTCAAAATTATTTAGCTAACTCGGAAATGGCTATAAATATTGTTGCAAGCGAAGCCCTATTGGGTGGAGCTATCAGCGGCGGCATAGTATCGGGTTTAATAATGCTGTTACAAAAACTAAAAGTTATTCCGAAAGAAGCAATTCTTGCAAATAGTTTAAAAAGATTATTAGCTCCGATTGGTTCGTTTGTTGGAGTAATGGCGACAGTATCATATATTATCAAATTTAAAAAAGAAACTGCTAAAATAGGTCGATTTAAGGCAAAACAAGAATTGTTAAATGACCCGAATAATTTTATAACTTACAGTGATAAACAACAGGAATCCGTAAAGGACTTAAAAGTACCTTCAAAGGCAAAAAAAGGTTTTTGGGCTAAATCCAAAGATGATATAAAATTTTTCTTACAACTGAAAAAAGATTATGAAGAATACGAAAAATATCAAAAAACAGGTGCCAAAGAAGAGCAAAAACTGCAGCAAGCTTTGAAAAAAGTAGAAGTTTCGAATGAACAAATGCAAGAAGCAAAAGCATTGCAAAAAAATGCTTTTATGGCATTTGAAAAAATAGATGAGATGACACAAAGGTACGTTGATGACACAGAAGCTGCAACTGATATTGTAGTACAACAATGGTTTTATCCTATTGTTAATTTGATAGCATCAATATTCCTTATGAAAAATACCCAAAAGATGATTAAAAGTTCTTCAGGAAATGAAGGTCTTGTTGAATCTTTGGGGAAAATGATTAATCTCCAAAATTTTTGGCCTTTTTTTCTTGCCGGATTTATACAACTTCCTGCTGAAATAGAATCAATACGTATAAAAAAAGAAGCAGGACGTATAGGTACAATGAAAGCCATGCAAGATTTAGAAGACCCGAGACACTTTGTTCAAAATGGAACATAAATGAAAATTACTCAAAAAGAAAGGAGTATAAATTATGATTACAGCGATTACAAATTTCAGCCAAAGTGGCTCGAGAGTTGGTTTAGGACAAGGAATTAGAGGAGGATTTACAAGTTTGCAGGATAATAAAAGCCGACTTGCAGATACTTTTGTTAATTCAAATCAGGCGGTTGCCTTTACCGGTGGAGCTTCAAGCATAATGGATGGCATAAGTACATTTATATCCAGAGGCAGTGAAGAAATAGCAAGAGGTCTTGGAAGATTAACCGATAGAGGATTTTCTAAAGTTGAAGAACCGATTTTGGTAAATGACAAATTAATACATTACAGTGAACCCGGAGTTTTAACAGAGATAGAGTTACCTGCAGGAAGTGTTTCAGAGAGAATTGCAACAGATGCTCAAAACATTCTTGATCCCGGTGATGTAATCTCAGATCCCGAACCCGGTGGTTTTTTTGATTCAATTCTGGATTGGATTTTTGATTTACTAAGTTAAATATAACTTAAAGTTTGTAAATAGTATATTTTGAGATGTAACTAATCACCAGAAATCAACTTGCCCAAAAGTCGAGATTTATCGAGCTTTTTGCCTCTCCCTTGCGGAGAGGCCGACTTTCAGCGTGAGCGGTGAAGCCGCGAACGTTAGAAAGTCGGGTGAGGGTGAATAGTAGTTATTGCAAGCTTTTTACCCTCCACCTAGAATTTCTGACACTCGTTCCTCGTGTTGAAATTCTATCCTCCTCCACAAGGGAGGAGGAGCCACGAACACTTATTACTAAAGAGTTCCAACCATGTTTGATTCCTGGTGATTAGTTACTTTGAGATTAGAGAGATTTTTTCTAATCTTAAAATTTTTATAACAAAAGGAAATAATAAGTTGAAAGTTACGCAAATATTTAATCAAAGTATAAATAAACATCATTGCTTTGGCAAAAAGTATCGCCCAAGAAATGATGCAGATGGTTTTGTATGCTTTAGTTCAGCATCTTATGATAATAATCCACCGGATAGATCCCGAACCAAGTTCGGGATGACGACAAGGTTACAAGAGGAAAAAATTTCGTTTCAAAGAGGTTTGACACCCGAAATTGCCCAAGCAATTTCAAGGACAGATGTTGGGGCGGTCTCGGATTGGTTTGCGAAAAGGCATATGCCGACAGATTTTCAAGGAAATCAAGTTCTTGCTTGGTGCTGCCAAAAAACCGCAATGATTTTCGGACAATTAAAATTAGGTCTGCCTAAAGGGATTTATGTTATAGATTTCAAACAATTAGAATATAAAAACCCCTCTAAAGCACTTGGGACTTGTAATCTTTTGCCTACAAGCTTAATAAAAGGTTCTGATGAAGTTATTCCGCCTAAAACAATATTTTTTAATTCAATGCAGCCGTGGCAGAATATTGATACAATGGCTGATGCACATTATGCAGAAGGAGGTTCAAGCACAGATTTTTTTATGAGCAATCCTTTTCATGAATTTGCACATGCCGCACATGAAGATTGGCTCGTAAGAATGTTTGGCGAAGGGAAGACACAAAGAAGAATTGAAATGTTTTTGGATGAAGAACAATTCACAAAAAGACAGGAAGAATATCAAAGAAAATACGGCAACAGGATTTTACCCGGAATATGCAGATATGCTCTGGTTAGCCCGCTTGAAGCTGTTGCATGCGATTTGGCAAGGGTTATAGCTGATGGTTTGAATCCCGTAACCCTGCTTCCGCCTAAAAATCTTCTTGTCGGGACACCTTATGAAAGATTACCTTTATGGCGGCGGCTTACACGTTCTCGTTATGAAGACTTAAAACGCCCTTTGCCTGAAGTGCTAAGAAACTTCTGGAACGGTGAGTTTGAGTAAGCAAGTATTGTCGGTGAATATTGGAAACCAGACATTTTCTACGGTTCGTAACTCGCCTTGAAAAATAGTCAATGCACCCTACATTTGAAGATAAAGACAAGAGAGGCAGGAATTTTTTGTTGTAAAAATACATAAACCCATATTTTTCAATGCTTTTTGTTTATAATTAATCATATAGAAACCACATTAACATCGGAGAAATAATGAAAAAAATTTGTGTAATAGGATTAGGGTATATAGGTTTGCCTACGGCGAGTATGCTGGCGGTAAACGGTTTTGAAGTAGCAGGAATTGACATTAATAAAAAAGCCG
>JAQVKX010000149.1 GCA_028694425.1 Candidatus Gastranaerophilales bacterium | reverse complement strand
ACCCCAACTCTCTCCCACAAGGGGAGAGGGAGAGCTATGCTGATTATATTTCCCAATCAGTCAAATCTTTAAAGTATCCGATGATGGTAAAACCGGTTTCTGAAGGTTCGAGTTTCGGTATGAACAAAGTTGAAAACGAAGCCGAGCTTTTAAAAGCGGTTAAAGAAGCCCAAAAATACAATCCTGACGTGCTAATTGAAGAATACCTAGTGGGTATTTGCTCAACTGTGGGGGTTTTAGAGGATAAAGGCAAAACTTTTGCGACAGAAATCCTTGAACTTCAACCTAAAAATGAGTGGTATGATTACGAAGCAAAGTATACAAAAGGTTTAACGGAATTTATTTTGCCGGCAGAGATTTCCGATGAGATGACAAAAAAGGTTAAAGAAATTGCTGTAAAAGCCCATAAACTGGCGGGATGTTCCGGAGTTTCACGGGTAGATTTTCATATTGTGGGTGATATTCCTTATGTGTTGGAAATTAATACAAGTCCCGGGATGACTGATACAAGTGATTTACCGGCTCAAGCTGCTTGTATGGGTATTGATTATGACAGTTTAGTATTACTGATTTTAAATAGTGCGGGTTTGAATAAATAATGACAGAATTTGAAGAAGAAAACGAATTTAGCGAAGAAAAAATAAGCCCTTATGCTGCTCAAAGAAGGTTAGAAAAAAACCGAATGGAGCGTAAAGTGCGTCAGAGTAAGATGTGGCTCAGACGTTTGCAGATTTTTACCCGTATGACAACAATTATTCTGCTTATTTTATTGGGGTACAAACTTATAAAACTGCCTCAATGGTATTTGGACAAAAATGTTTTTAATTCTTTAAATAATCCTTCGTTAGAGATTTTAAACAATAAAATAGTTCCTTCATATAAAGTACTTGCTGCTTTAAGGAAAACCGAACTCCCTCACATACCTATTTATCGATTGGAGACGGATGAAATTAAACATAATATTTTGCAATTGGAGCCGGTTAAGGACGTTTATATAAGAAGATTTTGGTTTCCCGCACGTTTGCAAATAATAATAGAAGAAAGAATTCCGGTGATAACTATTTCTCCGGAGGCTAATGTTCCTCCTATTGCTTTTTTTGCTAAAGGCGGGAAGCTTATAGGTAGAGATTATATGCCTCTTTCTAAGTCCTTTAAGACAATTTTGGTTCTCTCTTACGGAACAAAAGGCAGTGATTACCGTAATTGGGATAACGAAAAAGTTAAGATTCTTGAAAAAATCGCAAAATCAGTTGAGGTAAACTCTAATGAAAAAGTAGAATACATTGATTATAGAAACCCGAAAGATGTTTATGTTAAGGTTAAAACAGCAAACATAAGACTAGGTGAATTAGATGATGATGTTTTCAACAGAATAAATCGGATTTCCTCAATTCTTCCTCAGGTTAAAACTTTGGACAAGAAAATTAAATATATAGATTTACGGTGGAAAGATGCTAATTATATTAAGTTAGAGTAAAAATGAAAGTATCAGTCATAATAACCATTTATAACATGGAAAAATATCTAAAAAAATGTCTTAAAAGTGTAATTAATCAAACGCTGAAAGACATAGAAATAATTTGTGTAAATGACGGTTCTACAGATAAATCTCTTAAAATACTTGAGAAATATGCACTGAAAGATTCAAGAATTATTATTATAAATCAGGAACACAAAGGTTCGGCAATGGCTAAAAATGCCGGATTAAAAGCAGCTAAAGGAGAATATATAGGTTTTGTTGATGCCGATGATTGGATTGACTTAAATTATTATGAAACCTTATACAATGAAGCTAAAAAACAAAACGCCGATTTAGCAAGAACTTGTTATGTTTACAATTATTTTTGCCGTGAAGAGAAAGAAAAAGTTTTATACCCGATATTAATAAGAAAATATAAGAATCATGAGCTTCTTAACGTTAATGATCACTCGGTTGTTGTCTGGAATGCGATATACAGAAGAGAATACCTGCAAAAAAATAAGATAGATTATTTTGATGATATTCCGGGTGCCCATGATTTTCCTTTTACAGCCAGAGCAACATATTATTCCCAAAAGAGTATTCCGGTTATCGGGGTTCACTATCACCACAGAAATAATGTAAAAAATCAAATAAGCCGCTTAACCTTAGAGAGAGTTGGATGGATTTGCCAAGTAAATGCTATGAGAATAGAGTTTATTAATTCTGTAGAGTATGAAAAAAGTGACTATTTAATGGCTTTTAAAAGATGTATTTGGAGGTACAATGATACATTTTCAAGAGCCTTGGATTTGCCGGATTTTACGCCGGAACTGCAGCAAAAATATGTATCAGAGTTTATTGAAAATTTTTTCAAATGCAAATACCCTGATGAACTTATCAAAACCTATCCGGAAGTTTGTTTTGAATATATATTAAAAAAGCAGCCGGATAAATATATTGAGTCTTGCATATTAGGTAAATCCATGCTTAAAAAACGTACTATTTTTACAAGAATTCGTAAATTTATTCATAAAATTCTTCGATTTAAACCTTTTGCATAATCATTATGTATTCGTGTTTAAAGATATAAAAACCGCCTGCCAATGCACGATAACGCCAGAGGTTGGCGGTTTTGCCTTTGGCTTTTTCGTTGCCCTGAATATCTTTTACGATAATGGATTTGGTTATAAAACCCAAATTATTCATTCTCTTCATACATTCAAAACCCAACGGCTGAATTTGGGAATCCGAATACTTATCGCCGATTATCAAAGCGGCAAAACGACCTTTTTCGAGCAGTTCATAACCGTTTTGGGCAACTTTTTCAAACAAATCGTAAAATTCTTCGGTGTTTGAACAATTAGATAAGTCTTCCTTCTTATCTGAAAATTTGATAATATCATCATAAGGAGGATGCAAAATTAAAAACTGAGCTTGTTTTCTGCCCATAACTTCAAGCCTTGCCAGAACTTTTTCTTTTACAAGCTCAGTCGTAGAATCCGCACAGATGATATTTACATCTGTGACTAATTGTTTCGGGGTGAATTTTTCTGAAACTTTTTGTGCAAGTTCATCTTTTAATTCGACGCCAATGCAGCGTCTTTGCATATTTACAGCCTCAATTCCCGATGTGCCGGAACCAAAAAATAAGTCCAACACAACGTCATTTTTTTTTGTAAATCTTTCATAAAGTTGTTGGGCAATTTGTGGAATAAAATTGCCATGATATTCATTAGAATGACCGCCTTCTCTTAACCTTGTCGGAAATTCCCAGAGCGTGTCGGTTTTAACATGCTCATAATCACGCCATTGTTTAAGATTAATATCACTGTAAGCGGTTGTTTTAACCGCATTATTATCTACAATCTTTAAATCGGCTTTTTTACTTGGTGCCAATTTTGTTTTTAAATTTGTTCTTGCCATAAAATCCCTTTTTCCCCTCTCCCAATTGAGAAATAGGTCGGGCATTCTTGCCCGACAACTTTTATAGTATAGAAAATTATGTTAAGATTGTAATCATTAATTTAATGTATATTTGAAAAAAATACTTTGGTTAGGGTAGAATAATAGAGAAGGATAAATATTTTGTCTCGCCCTTGAGGGGAGAGACCGATTTTCAATACGAGCCTAAGGCTGCGAGTATTAGAAAATCGAGAGAGGGTGAAACAACCAACATTAATTTATCACCCTCACCCAATTTTTCTAATGCTCATTCCTCGCATTGAAAAAATCCCCTCTCCCCTAAAGTGCGAGGGGGTGAAAAATTGAAAAGAATTAAACAACTATCAAAACATTTAATAAACCAAATTGCGGCGGGAGAAGTTATTGAACGCCCGGCTTCGGTTGTTAAGGAAATTGTGGAAAATTCTATTGATGCAGGTGCGACAAAAATCTCAATAGAAGTAACAAACGAATGCCGTGATTTAAGAATTGCAGACAACGGGTCGGGTATTCATCCCGATGACATTATGCTTGCGTTTTCAAAACATGCCACAAGCAAAATCGAAACCGATGAGGACTTATTTACTATTTCTACACTTGGTTTTAGAGGTGAGGCACTTTCCAGTATAATTTCCATTGCAAAATTAACCTGTACAACCAGAACGAAAGATTTTGACTACGGAACAAAAGTCGAATGTGAAAATTCGCAGGTAAAAAAAGTTCAGACGGGTTGTGCAGTCGGTACAATTATGGAAGTTAAAAACCTGTTCTACAATCTTCCGGCGAGACTGAAGTTTTTAAAAAACCCGAAAACAGAATTTTCTTATATTCAAGAACTTGTGCAATCTTTGGCAATTATAAATCCGCAAATATCTTTTGAGCTTAAAAATAACGGTAAAACAGTCCTTAAAACAACAGGATTAGGCGATTTAAAGCAGACAATTCAAGAGGTTTACTCGCAAGATGTTGTAAATAACCTAAAAGAAGTTCTAAAGACTGACAAATTCTCGGGATTTAGGATTGCAGGTTTTGTAAGTACACCGGATTATACACGTTCAAGCAAAAAAAGTTATCATATTTATGTAAATTCAAGAATGGTGGCATCTCCTGTTTTGCAAAAATCAATTGATACGGCTTACAAAAACTTAATCGGAAGCGGAAAATATCCTTTTGTTGTCTTAAATTTGGAACTTCCGCCGACTGAGGTTGATGTAAATGTTCATCCGACAAAAAAAGAAGTTCGTTATAAAAATACCAATCAAATATATCAATTTGTTTATTCTGCAGTTGATATAGCACTTTCTAATAATACTTTTGCACAAAATAACGAAGCTAAAACAGCAGGTATCGCAGTGTTGCCAAAGATTGAGACAGAAGAAGACGATGATGTTTATGTAAGTGATGTTGAGTTGGAACAAAAAAAAATCTTTTTCGAAGATATAAGATGCGAAGATGCAAAGTTACCCTCCCTCGAAATCAAAGATTTCGGTCCCTCCGCAAGGGATGGACACTATGCATCTATGCATCCGGTCATTTATGCATCTAAAGACATTTCTTCTCACCTCTCACCGAATGAAAACATTCTCGGACAGTACAAAAACACCTACATATTAATTGAAAGAGAAGAAGGGCTTGAAATTGTAGATCAACACATTGCAGAAGAAAGATTTATCTATGAAAAATTAAAATCCCAAAAACAGCCCGCATCCCAAATGCTTTTTATCTCTGATGTATTGGAGGTTTCTGCGGTTGAAGCGGAAAGGCTTAAGGAAAATAAGGAAAAGTTTGAAAAATTCGGCTACGGTATAGAATTTTTGAAAGAAAACCGGCTTATATTTAAAAAAATTCCTCAAATGCTTGCCAAAGTAAGTCCAAAAGAACTTTTAGGGGATATTTTATAGAATTTAGCCGGAGACTTAGACAATTTGGAAGAAAAAATTCTTATTACTACCGCTTGTAAAGCTTCAATTAAGGCAGGACAAAAATTAAATCCTTGGCAAATGCAGGAGATAATAAAAAATTGGC
>JAQVKX010000010.1 GCA_028694425.1 Candidatus Gastranaerophilales bacterium | reverse complement strand
ATTACGGCACCTCTGGATAACCTTTTAACAGGTCTGATTTTGCTTATGCAGCCTCTTACCACGGACCCTGCGCGCAGTATAACACTTGTTCCCGATGTTTGATCTTCCAAAAGCATTGCATTAAAAGAATCACCGGCGTTGCTTGCTACGGTGTTCACAGGATCAATAAGTTGTAATTTTAACTTGGTTCCCGCCGGGATTCTTCTTGTCCTTGCATCAGCCTTGAAAGGTGCTGAAATTGCAGCATTTGAAAAAACAATAACCGCTAACATTAATATCAATAACTTTATTTTCATAATTTTCTCCACATATACTATCCTCAATACAATTCTAATTCTAATTTAAAAAAAATACAACATTAATTTTAGATTGCCCAGGATTTTTGAAAAACAACGTTACGTCATCCCGAACTTGTTTCGGGATCTAAACGGCGTTAGTTATAGAGATGGCATTTGCTTTTTATGTTAAAATTGGTCTTATGATGATGAAAAAAGATTTTTATGTTTAATATTATGACTGATTATTATGAAATCATCTTTTATATAGGTTTTACATCTGATTTATTGAAGTGTGTTTGGAAACATAAAAATAAAACAATTTAATAAAAGGATAATCCTAATTTTGATGATTTAAGTATACATTGGTTAGATCCCGAAACAAGTTAGGGATGACGCAATGAGCAAGCAAGGGTGGGTCCCCTAACCCACCATCATAAAGGTTAAAAATGTTTGAAAATCTGGAACAAATTAAACAAGCGATAGATGTTGAGCGAAAGCACCAATACATTAACATAAGAGGTAAAAACAAGACTTTTGCCCAGTTTATAAACGGTGAAATTTTTAAAATATATAAAAAATCGAATAAAAATCCTAAATGGAAAATTTTACTGGAAACCTTTAATTTATACCCGACAGATTCAATGCCATTAAGAAAAAGAGCAATTGAAAGGTTAATTACCGTTATAAACACAGAGTTACATCCGCCAAAACAGGAAAATTCGGTAAGTCTAAAAAATCCCAACGATGTTGATGTAATTTATATTAAAGGTGTAGGACCGAAAGTCGGCTATATGCTAAATAAACTCGGGATTTACACGGCAAGCGATTTGCTGTTTTATTTTCCGAGAAAGCATGTAGATTACTCAAACAGGACTTTAATAAGAAATTTAAAACCTGATACAAATACAACAATTTTTGGTTATATCAAGTCAACGCAGGCATTTGTTACCAAAAATAATTTGAGCGTTTTGAAAGTCAAAATTGCCGATGAAAGCGGGAGTTTTAACCTTAGCTTTTTTTATGCAAAAGCAAATCGGCATATGCTTGAGCATTATAAAGCACAATTCCCTCAAGGGGCAGGGATTATGGCATCCGGAACCGTTAAAATAAACAGTTTTGACGGGAAATTAACACTTGATAAGCCACAATATTCAATTTTAGCAGTCGATTTTCTTGAAAACGGTGAAAACTCTAACCTAAATTTAGGCAGGATTGTTCCGATTTACCCTCTGAGTGAAAATTTAAACATAAAAACCCTCAGAAAAGCGGTTTTTAATGCAATTACGACTTATAAAGAGGTTATTCCAACCGTTTTACCCGATTATTTGATAAAGAAATATGATTTATTAGAAAAAAAAGATGCTGTTGAACAAATTCACTTTCCGCAATCAATGGAAATGCTTGAGCGTGCAAGGTTTACGCTCGTTTTTGAAGAACTTTTCTTAATTCAGTTTAAACTCGCAAAACTTCGTGAAGAAAACAGACAAAATAACAACGCAATCCCTTTAGAAATAAAGGAAAAAGGGCTTGTGAAAAAGTTTATAAAAAAACTTCCGTTTGAATTAACAAGTGCTCAAAAGAACGCTATTAATGATATTTTGAACGATTTGAATTCGACAGAACCAATGCAAAGACTGCTTCAAGGTGATGTCGGCAGCGGAAAAACTGTTGTTGCAACTATAATGCTGCTTGCCGCTGTTGAAAACGGTTATCAGGGAGCAATTATGGCACCGACAGAAATCTTAGCACAACAACATTATAATAATTTAATCCGGTGGTTAACTCCGATGGGGCTTAGTGTAGGACTGTTTTTAGGCAGTAATGCAAAAAAACTCAGAACAAAAATAGAAAAAGATTTAAAAAACGGTCAAATACATATTGCGGTTGGAACACACGCCCTCATTCAGGAAAACGTTGAATTCGGCAATCTCGGTGCAATTGTAATAGATGAACAGCACCGATTTGGCGTTAAACAAAGGACAAAACTTAAAAACAAAGCTCAATGTCCGCAAATGCTTACAATGACTGCTACACCAATCCCAAGAACACTTGCCCTGACAGTTCATGGAGACTTGAATTTGACGATAATCGATGAACTGCCAAAAGGCAGAAAGCCTATTAAAACAGTACTTATAACACAATCAGGACATAAATATGCTTATGAACTGATAAAAGATGAGGTTGAAAAAGGTCGTCAGGCTTATGTTGTTTATCCATTGATTGATGAAAGCGAAACGCTTAGTGCAAAAGCGGCAACAATTGAAGCGGAAAAATTCCGGAACGAAATTTTTCCGCAATATAAAATCGGTTTACTGCATGGAAAGCTCAAAAATGAAGAAAAAGAACAGGTAATGACTGATTTTAAAAACAAAAAATATGATATTTTAGTTTCGACAACAGTAGTAGAAGTCGGAGTGGATGTTCCGAATGCGACGGTTATGCTGATTGAAAATGCTGAACGTTTCGGGCTTTCACAGCTTCATCAGCTTCGAGGTCGTGTCGGACGAAGCGACTTGCAGTCATATTGCGTTATCTCAACCTCTACAAAATCTCAAGAAACTCGTAAACGACTTGAAATTATGACACAAACCAATGACGGATTTGTAATCGCCGAAAAAGATTTACAAATCAGAGGTCCCGGAGAATTTTTAGGTGTAAGACAAAGCGGATTACCTGATTTAATAATCTCTGACCTTGTCAAAGATGCTAAAATACTTGAAATTGCAAGATATGAAGCTATTAATCTGGTAACAGATATTTCTGAAGTAATGATTTTTAAATAATATGTAATTATTTAGTCAAAACTTTACCTGTATAAGTCCAGTTAAAAGGCTTCGCTTTGGTTTCTGCTCTCTTCCGAGTGCTTGAATTTGAGTTTTCTCATCAACAGAAATAACAAGAGTCAATAGCTTAGATTTTAATTGGGATAACTTTTTAGACATAAGAGGTATTAAAGCGAGAAATCCCGGAAAATCATATTTTCTTTATATTAAAGACCCTTTAAAATAAATTCTTGTAGAATAGAGTTAAAATATTTTTAACGAACAAAATAAATCTGAACAAAAAGCTAAAAGTAGCGGATATAGCCTCTATTATTGAATATACTGGTTTAAAAACTCAATTAACTGAGTCACTTTCAGGCATGTTTTAAAACATATATGCAAATCATATAAAAACTGGCAACAAACGGAATCAGAGTAAAAAGTTGAAAGTGGCTAAAACTATCTCTATTATTGACAAATCAGGTTTAAAAAGTGAATTAAGTGAACTACTTTAGCAATTATTTATAATAACATTTTTCGCCCAATTCTCTACATCTGAACTTTCAGAAATTACAAATTCCTGCACATGATAAACTGATTTCAATTTAGAGCAAAAAATAAAAGTTTGATATTATTTGTTAATCATTTTTTTACCAACGTTAAAACTTTTTCCCAGTAATTTCCCAATGCTCCAATATTCTCTAATGGTTGGCACATAGACTAAAGGATTAACTTTTTCAATAGAAATTTTATTGTTTTCTATTTTATCTTCGTCAACATGCGTTTCTACAATTTCACCAATTACAAGAACCCAATCACCTATTTCAACTTCTTTAATAACCTTGCATTCTATATTATATGGACATTCCTTTATTATAGGCGTTTTAACTTTATGGCTTTTTAACGCTGTAAAATTTGTTTCATCAAATTTATTGACGTTTTTTCCTGATACAAGACCGCAATAATCTGTTTTTACCATGTCATTTGTACTTGGGATATTAATTGTAAATTCACCAGTTTGTCTGATAAGGTCTAAAGAATATCGGTTTTTCTTTAATGAAATTCCAATTGAAGGCGGGTTAGAACCTGTTATACCAATCCAAGCAATTGAGATTATATTTGCATTATCTCCGTTGCCGCTTACAACGAGAGCAATTGGTATCGGAAATAATATATCTTTTGCACCTAATGTCTTTTTCATTGGTAAATATTAACATAAAAATAACTTATAATTATACCATTTTATGCTGTTTTGTATTAGTTCTTACCATGTAAGATTATTTTAGTTGTGGTGCTTATTGTGGTTATTTTGCTAAAAAAGGGCTTTGGCTAAAAACCAAAACCCTTGATATAAAAGAACTCCCCAGGTTGGACTCGAACCAACAACCTACCGGTTAACAGCCGGTTGCTCCGCCATTGAGCTACTGAGGATTATTTTTTTTATATTCTTTACTTTATTAAAACTTTGCCCATTCCCCCGCAACCGGGGTTGCTCCGAATTCTAACCTCGCATGCTTCGCACGCTATGGAGCTACTGAGGATTATCTGTTTTGGTCTTTTATAGACTCAGTTATTATTTTTTTAGATTTTCAGGTATGCAAAATGCTTCCCTCAAACCTATAACACCATTCTAGCAAAAAAATTTTATATGTAAAGAACATTTTGCGGCATGGGTGATTTTGGTGGGTTAGGGAACCCACCCTACGTTGTTATATGAAGAATATTTTATTGTATAATTATGTTATCAATATTAGAATTATTTTGAGGGAATATGTCTAATAATCAATTGTTAAATAATGTTTATAATAAATGTACAGCAATCTGGTATATAAAGTTTCATAACCAAAAGACAAATTTAATTAATGAGTTATATAAAAATTTACATGGATTAAAAAGTAGTATCGCAAAAGACAGATACACATCTTTGTGTAAATCATTATTAAATGATTTTTTTCAAGACTTTATTAATGAAATTTCAAAATTAAAAATAGTACTTACTAAGAGTGATAAGCAAAGTTTAAGTCTAAAAATAAATGAATTTACTATTTATTTATTAGAGGAAACTAAAAATGATCAAAGAATACAACAGGCATTGTGGTATAGTGATTTTGAAAAATCTTTATTGGGGAATTGTGAAAAATTATCTTGTCAACTTGAAAATGAATGTAATTTGATAAATCATAATATCCAAATTAACTGGACAAAAATAACGGCTATAGTTGCAATATTTACTTTTTTGGTTCAAATAATTATTAACTATGATAAAATTCAGGGTTATGTAAGTTTGTTGAAAAGCCCGTAGGTTGGGGTCCCCACCCCAACATTAAAAAAATGGTGGGATAGTAATCCCATCCTATTTCTCTATTCACCATTCACTATTCACCATTCCCTGCTATTGTTAATTTTTGCAAAAAATTCGACTAATGGGGATTTGCCGTTACAATGTTAATTGGAGGCTACAGTACAAGTTATTTTGGATTGCCGCGTTGCTCACTGCGTTCGCTCCTCGCAATGACACATAGCGTAACTGCGTTAAGTAATCGGCCATTGCGAGAAGGCATCTTGGCAAATTACTAAAGAGAGAGAATTATGAATATTTTATTTTTACACAGAACTTTTCCCGGGCAGTTTCAGCATATCGCTCCGGAATTGGCTAAAAATCCTCAAAACGTTGTTATATTTATGACTGCGGAAACCAGAATTGAGGTACCGAGGATTAACAAACTTGTCTATGCGACAAAACCTATACCTCAAAACGTTCATCCTTACCTTGGCGACTATGAAGAAGCTCTTGGTCATGCTCAGGCTGCGGCAGATATTGCCATTGCAATGAAAAACAAGGGGATTAAACCTGATATTATCTACGGGCATTCCTGGGGTTCAACTATGTTTATGAAAGATATTTTCCCCGATGTTCCGCTGCTGTGTTACTTTGAATGGTTTGGCAGGGCAGAAGGTTCGGCTATCGGATTTGACGGAAATATTCCTAATCTTGAGTACAGAGAAAAAATAAGGTGTAATAATGCCCAGCTTTTACTTGATTTATCTTCATGTGATGCGGGGATTACTCCGACTTATTGGCAAAGAGAGCAGTTCCCGAAAGAATTTCATCATAAAATCAAGGTTCTGCACGATGGTGTAGATACAAATTTTTGTGTGCCGAATAATCAAGCTAAATTTGTTATTCAAGATAAAAATTTGACTTTAACCGCTCAAGATGAAGTTATAACTTACGGTGCAAGAGGAATGGAACCATTCAGAGGGTTTCCTCAATTTATGGAAGCAACCGAAAAATTACTCAAAAAACGTCCGAATGCTCATGTTGTAATTGCCGGTGATGACAGAGCATATTACGGCGAACCCTTAAAGGAAGGTACTTATAAAGAGTTGATGTTAAAAAAATTAAACCTTGATATGAACAAGGTGCATTTTGTGGGAGTATTAACCTTACGGGAATACATAAATCTTTTGCAAGTTTCTTCGGCACATGTTTATTTAACCTATCCTTACATACTATCCTGGTCGATTTTGAACGCAATGTCTGCAGAGTGTTGCGTTATTGCATCAAATACTGCTCCGGTTTTAGAAATTATGGAGGATAATTACAATGGTTTGTTTGTTGATTTCTTTAATGTAGATGAGCTTGTGGATAAGATTGAATACGCTTTAGATAATCAAAAAGAGCTTCAATCAATCCGGAAAAATGCAAGACAAACCGTTTTGGATAAATATTCTCTTGAAAAACTTTTACCTCAGCATATTGAATACATTAATGATGTAAAAAACAAGAGATAACTTATTTTATAGAATATAATTCTTCTTTTTGAATATTACTAAATAGTTCTTCTAACGAAACTGTTGCAATTCCTGAACAAATATCCGACATAGCATAAGGTATAATTAAATTACCGTTATGTATCATAGAACCGCATGAATAAACTACATTCGGGACATAACCTTCACGTTCTGTCGAATTACAAACCAGTATAGGTTCACCTATTTGCCCAATGATTTTTGACGGATTTTCAAGATCTAAAAGAATAATTCCGATTGAATATTCACGCATCGGGCCTACTCCATGTGTCAACAAAATCCACCCTCTATCGGTTTCAATCGGTGAACCGCAATTCCCTATCTGCATAAATTCCCATGGGAGTTCCGGTTTCCTTATCATTTGGGCATGTTGCCAAAAATGAATATCATCTGAGTACATAATATATAAATTTTCACCGTCAACTCTTGATATCATTGCATATTTGCCGTTAATTTTTCTGGGGAAAAGTGCCATTCCTTTATTTTTCGAAAATTTCCCGCTTAAAGTTATTATTTTAAAGTTAATAAAGTCTTTTGTTTCAATAATCTGCGGCATAATATTTTGCCCGTCATATGCGGTGTAAGTGGCATAATAAGTAACAGTTCCGTCATCATCCTTAAATTGAACAAACCTTGCATCTTCTATCCCGTTACAATCGTTTTGCGAGGCAGGAAAAATTACTTTTTCGGATAATTTTGTATCGGGTTTAAATTGTAAGTCATAGTCTGTTTTAGCCAACCACATTACTCTTTCGCCGACTTCTTTATGTTCAAAAACCTTTTTTGAGAGAGGATTTCTGACAACATTTGCTCGTTCGGCATATGGACTGACTTCATCAAATGTAAAATTACAATTTTTATCCACAATTCCGCTTCTAAATTCGATTGAAGAAATGTGTCCTTCGCCTACGGAGCGAAAACTTAAAATAAAGCGTAAGCTGCCTTCTTCTAAACCGCTCTGGTCAGGGTGCGGCACAACCGAAGGATTAAAAAATGCAGCTGCCTGAACGGAATATTCACAAGTAAAATAGGCTCCTAAAAGTGCTTTGCTATTATCGCTGATTTGTAAATTTTCAGGTATATAGTTTTTAATTTCATTATAATTACACATAAAAATATTCCAAATATTTTTATGTCTGTGGGAAAAATTCTTTATGACATTTTCTAATATTTGTTCGGTTTGCTTTTCGGTAAGGTTTAAAACCCTGTTTATAATTCTTTTTATGCGTTCATTATCTTTTGGTACATGCGGCTTTACAATAACTCTTGAACAATCCGGATAAAACTTCTTTTCTGACTTTTTAACTTTCAACATCCTCACCTCTATATTAAATTTTAACTGCGTTGGCAACATTGTCCATCAACTTTTATTTTTTTTCCAAAAAGGTTAAGATCGAGATATAGCCTTACAGATACAATTTAAAACTTGGAATGTCAAAAATATAGACAGTTGGGCGAGATAATTTTTAAATATTTTGCTGTATAATATATTTCACTTGCTTTTGAATAGCTGTGATTAAATTTTACTGCGTTTTATCAGTGTAAAGTTGGAGAAAAACAATAAAAAATATATCAAATATACAAGAAATAATAGACATAGAGTTTCTGCAAAACGTTCAGGATTTCTTTGCAAAAACAATGGATATTGCTCTTTTTATGGTCGGAGAAGGTTCACCTATAACCAAGCCCAGCAATTTTACGGGGTTTTGTAAAAAATATAACGATAACTGTAATTCGCCTAAGGAACGTTGTCTTGCTTGCCATCTTAAATCGGGAACTGCGACAAAAGAAGGCAAAATAGTAGTTTATAAATGTCATGCCGGGCTTACAAGTTTTGCAATTCCCATTATGCTTAAAGGCAAACATATGGGGAGCTTTCTGGGAGGACAAGTCCTTCTTGAGCCTGTAAACGAAAAAAGATTTAATGCAATTGTAAAAGAACTTGGAATTAATCCAAGAGATTATATCTCCGAATATCAACAAATACAGGTTATGTCGATGGAGAAACTTAAAGCAATTACCGATTTATTATCTGCGGTTATAAATGCAATTCCTGCAGTTGCTTATGCAAATCATAAATTATCGAATTTAGGTTCCGACTATAAAATGCTTAAAAATATAGCTTTGGAAGAATGGTTTTTGTCAAATTATGAAAGCGATACCCCTGAAATTACCGATAGAGAATTCGAAATTTTAAAACTTATTGTTCAAGGTAAAAGTAATGTAGAGATTGCAAAAGAGCTTTTTATAAGTGTTCATACCGTTAAATCACACGTTTCGGCAATTTTAGAGAAATTTTCAGTCGGTGACAGAGTTCAGGTTGCAGTTAAAGCGGTAAGGGAAGGTTTGATTTAGTTTATACCACTAACAAACCTCTTTGTTGAGCAAGGCTTTCTCTTATTACTTTTAGTTCTTCGGATGTAAGACCCATATACTCGGCTATTTCGAATTTTTTATAACGATCCAAAATTCCTCTGGCATTTACCCCCGTAAAACTTATGCCATTTTTTATAAATATATCGTTTTTAATCTGATTATTTACAGTACATAGGGGTTTTTTGCTACCGGAAAACCTCATTTTCGACATATTATAACTATTTTGTTTACTTCCTAATCTTATTTCCATATTTGTATAAAACTTAAAAATAAAATTTTTTGCTCATTTATTTTAAATTATTCTGCCGGTATCGTTTATTAAGTTTATGCCCGTTTTAGTTTTATATGTTATACTGCTGATATGGACGAGAAAGAAAAATTAATTGTTAATAACTTAATCGAAGATAAAAAGAGCCTATGGACTGTTGTTATTGTGCTAATGGGAGGAATAATAGGTTTAATTGCATCTTTAAATGGTGTTACCTCCGCTTTTCAAATAACGTTTAGGGGAATAATGTGTGGAATAGGTGTAATTATTTGGTATTTTATGGTTATGAATTTGATAAGTGTTACAAATCAAATAAAAGAAAGATTGAGGAAATAAAATGGAAATTTTAGTTAATATATTTTTAGTATGCATGATTATAACATTAACTGTTTTAGCTATATTTTTTATAAAAGCAACAAATAAAATGTTTAGAGATCCTGAATTGGATAAAAAACTTAACCATTAATCGCAAAGTAAACTTCTTTCAATCGTTTTTTGCTTATGTGCGTGTAAAGCTGTGTTGTAGATACATCCGAATGCCCCAATAATTCCTGTACAATTCGTAAATCAGCTCCGTTTTCGAGCAAATGTGTCGCAAAAGAATGCCTAAGCGTATGCGGTGAAATGTTTTTATGAATTTTCTTACCTTGTTCGTGAATAAAATTATAAACATCCTGACGGGTTAAAAACCTTCCCGTATCCATTATAAAAAGATTTTTCGTTTCAAGATTGTATTTTTTAATTAAAAAATCTCTGTGTTCAAAATAGTTTTTTAAAGCTTCTTTAGCTTTACTTCCCATAGGAACAAGCCTTTCTTTTGAGCCTTTCCCTCTGCATTTGAGATAGCTTGCACTTAAATCAATGTCATTTGTCTTAAGATTAACCAACTCCGAAACACGAAGCCCGCAACCGTAAAGCAGCTCAACAATTAAGCGTTGGGTTTTGTTTAAATTTTCTCTCAAAATATTTTCTATTTCCGAGATTGTCATAACTTTCGGCAGTTTTCGCGGGATTTTAGGCTGCTCAAGCGTTAAAGTCGGATTTTGAACACAAATTTCCGAAGCACAAAGCCATTTAAAAAAGCCCCTTAAAGATGCGATTTTTCGAATAACGCTTGAAGGCGAATAATTTTTTCCCCGTAAATTCCTTATATATGAGTTGAGTTGTGTCCTTTGTATTTGAGTTAATTCTTCACTGGCTTCCGAAGCACAAAACTCCAGAAAAGCACTTAAATCGCGTCTATAAGCATCAAGAGTATTGAGCGAAAGCCCTTTTTCAACTTCCAAATATTCCAGATACTCTGACAGAACCTGCAGACTCATAATTTATTTTTCCAATTCTGCTAATTTCTTATATAAATCAATTTGTTTATCGGATAATTTTTTAGGAATAACTATTTTTATTTTTGCGTTTAAATCACCATATCCGCCTGATTTTGTAGGCAAACCTAAATTTTTAAGCCTCAAAACTCCTGAAGAAGTCCCGGCGGGGATTTTTATGTTTATGTTGCCGTGAAGGGTTTTTATGTCTTTTTTACAGCCCAAAACGGCTTGTGCAGGAGTAACTTCAATTTCTTTTGTCAAATTCACACCTTCAACCTGATATTCGGTATCTTTGATACTTATTTTAAGATATAAATCGCCTTTATTACCACGATTGTCCGACTTACCTTCGCCTTTTAACCTGATTTTTTGACCTTCCTTAACCTCAACAGGTAATTTTACATTGACAGACTTTTGTTCTGAAATTATGCCTGTTCCTCCGCATTGTGGACAAAAACCTGTTTTAGAAGCACAATAAGGACATTTTTCCATAACCTTGAAACGTACAAGAATAGGTTTTTTGTCGAACAAATCCTTTGCGGTAACGTTTAGAGTTTGAGTTATATCTAAATCAACAGGTTTTGTTTGTGGAGTTTGCCTTTGTGCTTGTCCGAAATCGAGATTTTCATACATTGAGCTTCTACGGGAACGGGTTTTTCCGGCTCCGCCCATCATATCGCCGAAAAGTGAGCCAAAAAAGTCGGAGAATCCGCCTAAATCTTCAAATCCAAAACTTTGACTTTGGGTACCGCCTCTTTGATTAAAATTAAAGTTGAAATTTTCATAACCCGGCGGCGGAGTAAAGTTAGCACCGTCTTGCCAATTTGCACCTAAACTGTCGTACCTCTGGCGTTTCTCTTTGTCGGACAAAACTTCGTATGCCTCGTTTATATCTTTAAATTTTTGTTCTGCTTCTTTTGTTTTATTGACATCGGGGTGAAATTTTCTTGCCAGCTTACGATAAGCGGACTTAATTTCTGTTCCGCTCGCTTCTCGTTTTACACCTAAAATTTCATAATAATCTTTGTACTGCATACTTATTATATTAATACAAAAATTCCCGTTTTAGGGAATTATTAATTATTTTTTAATGATAAAATAGTAATATGAAAAAATTCAGTGCAAAAGTTATTGTCAGGATGAAGCCGACTGTTAAAGACATTAAAGGCTTGACTTTGAAGAGTGCAATAGAAAGTTTTATTCCTATTGCGGATTTGTCTTGCAATGTCGGAAGTGTCTATTTTCTTAAATTTAATGCAAATAGTGAAGCGGAGGCACTTCATACGGTTGAAAAAATCTCACAAGAAATTTTATCAAACGAGGTTATTGAAACCTATGAAATCAGAAGTTTAGAAGAGATTTATGAGTAAGTTAAAAGTCGGGATAATTGTTTTTTTAGGAACAAATTGTGAACAGGATACCAAGCGGGCATGCGAATTCTTCGGCTGGGATACTGAATACATTTGGCAAAATGATAAAATCGAAAAAAATTATGATATTATTTTTATTCCCGGGGGATTTTCTTACGGAGACCACATCTCAGCAGGAAGAATTGCCAAGCTGTCAAATGCAATTAAGTCTTTACCCGTTGGAAAAAGTTTGATTGTCGGAATTTGTAACGGTTTTCAAATTCTCTGCGAATCAAAGCTGTTGCCGGGTGCTTTAATTGATAACCAAAACATAAAATTTATATCAAAAGTAAGTGAAATAAATTTTCAGGGTGAAGGAATTTTCCTTCCGATTGCACATCATCAAGGAAATTACACTTGCCAAGATATTGTTGAAAATGAAATTCTTATGACTTATAAAAACAACGAAAACGGCTCGGATAAATCAATTGCGGGTATTTATGACCGCAAAAACAAAATAATCGGTATGATGCCGCACCCGGAAAGGGCAATTTATCAAGAATTAGGGCTAACTGACGGAAGAAAGGTGTTTGAATTTGTTAAAAACCAGATTTGAAGGTTTTATAACCGAAAATGAATTTGAATATATTACAAAAGAGTTGGGACGTGAACCCAATGAATTTGAAATGTTTTTGTTCAGTGCAACGTATTCAGAACACTGTTCTTATAAGCACTCGAGGGAACTTTTAAAACTCTTACCTCGAGAGGGAGCCATTTTTTATAACGAAAACGCTGGTGGAATTGAGATTGGAGAACACGCAATTTTATTTAAAATGGAATCGCACAACCATCCTTGTGCTGTAGAACCTTTTAACGGTGCGGCAACAGGTATCGGAGGAATTATAAGAGATGTATTGGCTATGAACGCCCGTCCGATTGCACTTTGTAATTCGTTAAAGTTTGAAAATTGTTGGGTTGGCAAGCCCAACCTATGCAAAACCTCTCACCTCTCACCTCTCACCTCTTACCTAATTAGCAGCGTTATCAAAGGTATTTCCGAATACGGCAACTGCATTGGTGTTCCTACTGTTTCAACAGAAGTTTTATTTGATGATTGTTTTAGTGAGAATCCGCTTGTTAATGTGGCTGCAATCGGTTTAGCAAAAACATCCGATATACTTACATCAAATACTGCGAAAAGCGGTTTAAAATTGATACTGGTGGGCTCTGCTACAATGCGTGACGGTATGGGCGGTGCAGCTTTTGCATCTAAAAAACTTTCTGATGAAAAAGCCGAGGATAAGATTTCAATACAAATAGCAAATCCGTTTATGAAAAAGAAATTAATTGAAGCGTGTTTGGAAATTTTTAATAAAAAACTTGTTGTTGCCTGTCAAGATTGTGGTGCGGCGGGGATTTTGTCTTCGACCAGTGAAGTCGCCTACAAAAGCGGCTGCGGGGTTGAAATTAATTTGGAGAAAGTCCATTTAGGGGATAAATCAATTAAGGATTTTGAGATAATGCTCTCTGAAACACAGGAAAGAATGCTTTTTGTGGTTAAAGAAGAAAAAATTCAAGAAATTTCTAAAATTTTGGAGAAATTTGAACTTGAATATTCAATAATCGGTAAAACTATTTCTGAGAAAAGATATATTGTAAAAAATAACCATGAAAAAAAGGCGGATTTACCAACAGACTTGCTGGTAAATCCGCCTAAAATGGAATTAAATTTTATCCCTCGCCCCTTGGGGGAGAGGGAAGAATTTCAAAACGAGGAACGAGTTTTAGAAATTCGGGTGAGGGGTAATGAAAGTATAATTAATGGCAATTGTCCGGAAATTTACGAACAGTACGACCATACTGTAGGTGGAAGAACGCAGTTTCAGCCTGCCATGTGTACCCCACCCCAACCCGCCCCCTCAAGGGGGGAGGGAGTAATCTCCGACCCTCAATTTAATTCTCTTTGGATTTGGGAAGAAAACTGTTTTCTCGGCGTTTACACTTTTTCTGCCGTAATTCAGCAGAATCCGTTTGATGAAGTTTATGAAGCGATTTTGCTTGCAGCAAAATCGCTTAAAGAAAAAGGTTTTAGACCTGCGGGAATTACAAATTGCCTTAATTTTGCCAACCCTGAGATTCCACCGACAATGTATGAATTCAGAGAGACTATTTTAGCGATGAAAAAAGCTTGCGAAGAGTTAAAAATCCCTGTTTGTTCGGGGAACGTATCTTTTTACAATGAATCTTCTTTCGGCAGAATAAAAAACACACCAAGCTTTACAATGCTGGGACTGTTTAAATGAAAAATGGAAAATTTTTGCAACTCTTTTCCCCTTTACCCTTTCCCTTTTACCTTTATCACCATTCATTCAATTCAAGGATTTCAAAGTTTAAAACAGTAGCAAAAAGGCACCATAGGAAATACGGTAAAAACAATATCCCTGCGAATTTTGAGATGTGATAAAAAAATAACATTGTTAAAAATACTAACAGTGATAGCAAAGAAGAGAGCAAAAACGCTTTTCTCAAGTTATGTTCACCAAAAAACGCCGGTGTCCATAACAAATTAACAGTTAGTTGTGCCGTAAAAAGCAGATATGCAAAGATATTTATCCAATGGAATTTAGCGGCTAAAACCAAAACAGCCGCAATGAACATAGAAATATA
This sequence comes from Candidatus Gastranaerophilales bacterium, assembly GCA_028694425.1. GTDB lineage: Bacteria > Cyanobacteriota > Vampirovibrionia > Gastranaerophilales > Gastranaerophilaceae > JAQVKX01. The sequence goes on along the minus strand of JAQVKX010000010.1, from coordinate 9,099 downwards.
TAAAACAGTCCAAACCGGTGCAAAAACCCACGCCGGCGGCTGAAATTTCGGCTTTACTAAACTATCGTACCATTCTTTATCATATTTCATAAGATTATTTTACTATTTCAAAAAAAGAAAAAATCGTCAAGTCAGGTATTAGTAAGGGAGATAAAAGTCAATATAAAAAGTCTAAAAATAATCTTAAGCTTGCGGAAAAATTAAGCCGATAAGGGTTTAGCACTTCTCAGGTCGGATTTGAAGAATTGCAAAAAATTGTCATTTTTCGATTTTTTCCGCATTCTCAATTGGAATCAAAAAATCATTTAAAAAGGTTATTGATTTTATAAATAAATAGTTCTATTATCGATATACATAGTCCAATAAAAATAAGGAAGTATGAAAAATGTTTTCAATTAAGAAAAAATTAATTATATCGTTTTTAGTTTTAATCCTAATAATGGTTGTTACTGTTTTTACTCTGACTATAACACAAGCAAAAAATTTATCAGAGAGTATAGATACTATGGTAATTTCAACATTATCAAGCCAAATAAATGCAATAGGTAATTATTCTGATAAATATTATGGGGCTCTACAATTAAATAAGAATAATGAAATGATTGATAGTAAAGGTAATAAAATCGGAAGTAATCATTATATGGTTGACAAGGTTTTACAAGACCTTAATTTGGTTTCGACAATTTTTGTAAGACAAGGGGATGATTTTATAAGAAAAACAACAAGTGTAAAAAAAGCTGATGGTACAAGAGCTCTTGGAACAAAACTGGATCGTGAAGGTGAAGCTTATCAAAAAATGTTAAAAGGCGAAATTTTTATGGGTAAAGCTGATATTTTAGGAGTACCTTATGCAACTATTTATAAACCGATTACAGATAACAAATCAAATGTAATAGGAGTATTATTTGCAGGATTGACCGTTGAAAATTTAAATAAAATGAAAACGGAGTCTTTGCATTCTTGTATAAGATTAAGTATTTTTTGTTTAGTTTTTGCAATAATAGTAGCTTTGACTATTGCCGTTTTGATTTCTAACCAAATTTCATCTGCTTTAAGAAACATTGTTAATAATATTAATGAAGTTGTTTCAAATGTATTTTCATCTTCAAAAAATATAGAACAAATAAGTTCCCATTTATCCGAATCTGCCAATGAACAAGCTGCCTCTATCCAAGAAACCTCTGCAACCCTTGAAGAATCAGGTTCAATGATTAGTCAAACAGCGGAAAATACCAGGCAAGCTACTGTGTTATCTGAAAATGCAAATGAATCTGTTAATTACGGAAATTCGGAAATGGCTAATATGTTAGAGTCAATGAGTGAAATTAAAAATTCAAGTGATGAAATATCAAAAATCATAAAAGTAATTGATGATATTGCTTTTCAGACTAATATTTTATCTTTAAATGCTGCCGTAGAAGCCGCCAGAGCAGGAGAAGCCGGTAAAGGTTTTGCGGTTGTTGCAGAAGAAGTAAGAAACTTAGCACAAAAAAGTGCTCAAGCCGCAAAAGACACAACACAAATTATTGAAAAAAATATAATTTTGGCAGAAAAAGGATTAAATGTTTCTGGAAAAGTCAATAAAATTCTTGAAGAAATAAGTAACCAAACTAATAAAGTTAATAGTTTATTAAAAGAGATTTCTGCTGCATCACAAGAACAAGAAATTGGAATCAGACAAATAACACAAGCTACTTCTCAACTTGAAACGGTTACTCAAAATACTGCAAAAGATGCAAATGAAACATTATCATCTGTTGAGGACTTAACTAAATTAGCAAATAAAATGAACGAAATTGTCAGAGATTTAAGCATCATCGTTGAAGGTCAATAATTAATTTACTGCTTTCAGCAATTCTATTATTGCAAAATATTGCATAGCCGCCCCTGCAATAACAAATAAGTGCCATACAAAATGCATATAACGGATTTTAGCTAAATAAAAAGCACATCCTACTGTGTATAAAATACCGCCGGCAAGCATAAGCCAAACCACTAAATGACTTACTATCCATACATTGTAAATAAAAAACAGAGAAATCCATCCTAGACACAAATATAACCCTGTTGAAATATATTTGTGTCTAAACATTTTGCAATAAAATATAATTCCCGTAATCGACAATCCCCAAATAATTGAAAGCATAATAATGCTAAGGGGGAATCTTAACGTTAATATTAAAGCAGGTGTATATGTTCCCGCAATTAACAAATAAATTGCCGAATGGTCTATTTTTTGAAAAATATTTTTTAACTTTTCATTTGTTACTGAATGATAGCAAACCGAAGAGACAAATAACAAAAATAAAGTTAATCCAAATATTGTAACGGATATTACCTGAATTAAATTTTTAGAGTGTAACACCAATATCACAATCCCGTATATAGAAATTAAAGCCCCGAGAAAGTGCGTAAAAATATTTGCAATTTTTTCTCCGGTTGTGTATTGTCTTGACTTCATTAAAATATATTCCTTATTTTTTATTTTCGATTAATCGGTATTCGGTAAGCCGTTTAAACAGAAATTTAAATTGTGCCGGTCTTACGGATTTTAACATTTTTAGGAATATAACCGGTCTTAAGTAGAATTTTTTAAATGCTTTAGATTGAGCTTCCAATAAGCATTTTTTAGTTAAGCCTACAGGCAGCCATTCCGGTTCTTTGTAGCTGTTTTTTGCGAAATTCGGTATGAATTCACCTTGCAGAGTTGTCCAAAGTTCACAACCCGGCAAAACATCGAGAATTAAAAACTGGGCACGCGAAAGTTTTGACTTTATTGCAAAATTTATGCTTTCTTCTATAGTTTCTTTTGTTTCTCCGGGTAAGCCGAAAATAAAAAATCCATGACATGAAATCCCGCATTTATCTGCTATTCTGATTGATTTTTCTATTACATCAATGGTTTCGTGCTTTTTGATATTGTTTAGAATTTGTGTGTTAGCAGATTCTATACCGTATGCAAAACAATAACATCCGCTTTTTGCCATAAGTTTGATTAAATCTTCATCAACCTTGTCGGCTCTTATTCCGTTGGGACAAGCCCAACTTATTTTTATCTTGTTTTTAATTATAAGATTACAAATTTTTTCTATATGTTCACGATTTAGTGTAAGATTATCATCCTCGAAATGAATTTCTTTTACTTTGTATTTTTCTGTTAGTAATTTAATCTCTTCTATAACATTTTCAGGAGAACGGTACCTGATTTTTCGGCTATAAAAATGAGGACTGGCACAAAAAGTACATTCATAAGGGCAGCCTCGAGTTGTTGTTACTATTCCTATCGGAAAGTTTTTTGCGATTGCACCATGCGGTGCTTTGGGATAAGTGTTGGGATCTATTTGTTCCCAGTCCGGGAAGGGACAATCATCAAGGTTTTCAATAATTTCACATTTTTCAAACGGCTGGTTTTCATCTTTTAAATCAGCAAGTGAATAGATTCCTTTAATTCCTTTATTTTTAAAATTGTTTTTAAATAATTTTGTAAGTGCTATTTCGCCTTCGCCACAGACAACATAATCCGCTTTTGAATCCACAAGTGTTTTGTATGGTAAAAATGTCGGGTGAACTCCGCCTATAAAACATGAAAAATTTTCTTTTTTTACCATATGTGAAAGTTCTATAACCTCGTTATAGAAAGCACTTAAACAAGTTATTCCGACGGCATCGGGATTTTCTTTTAAGATAATTTCAAGAATTTTTTCATTGCTTAAATTATCTTTTAACCCGTCGATTAACTTAACATCCACCCCTTCTTTTTTGAGATAGGAGGCTAAAAATCCGATACCTAAAGGCGGTGTTATTATATGGCTGTTATAGTTTGGACGAACCAGAATCAGTTTTTTCATACATTATCTACCTAACTTATTTAAGTTTATCATAAAAAACATGATTAATAAATCTGATTTAAAAACCTTCTTACTCCTGAAAATAGTCTCATTAGAGATTGTTTTTTAGCTTTAAAGAGGATATTTTAATATGCAGGAAAGGGTGTTTTAAAATGCCTATTGAATGGAATGATAAACTTAAAACAGGAATTCCTCTCATTGATGAAGAACATCAAGAGCTTATTGTAATGCTAACCCGTATCGGGAGATTCAGGTGCGGAGCAAAAAGTTTCGAAGAAGCACTTAATGAACTTCATGCGTATGTAAAGACACATTTTAAAACAGAAGAAGATTATATGATTTCTGCAAATTATCCCGAGTATGAAGACCACAAAGCTTGCCATGACAAATTAATTAAAGATCTTGATTTTTTCTTGCAGAAAAAGGAGCAAAACGAAAGTATTTATGAAATGGGGGTAGAATTATCAAACTTTGTCGGAGAATGGATCGTAAATCATTATTCTGATGAAGATGTTAAATTGGCGGATTATATTAAAACCCGCCCTTAAAAACGACTAAGCATTTATGGATGGATTATTTTTATGACTAAATTCTCGGAAAATATTTCAACAATAATAAAAGAAATTACAAAATCATTAATTATATTAATAGGATTTATAATTATTATTTGGCTATATGTTTATAGTACTACAAATTATGTTATTGTAAGATTTAATGAACTTGGTCCTCTTACCAGAAATATGCCGGCATATTATAACGGTTTTAGAATAGGCAAAATTATTCGTATAGAACCGGATAAAGGTTTTAAGAATACACTTGCAAGAGTGAATTTAATCAGAAAAAACATAAATTTACCTCAAAATACGACTGTTAATGTAGAAAGATTTCCTAACGGAGAATTCTATTTACAGTTTGTATACCCGCAAAGTCCTTCACTTAACAAAATAAAACGGGGAGAGGTTCTTGAAGGAATAGCACAATCAGGCAGAGAACAATTTATGCTGGGGCAAAGCGTTTCAGGCATGACAGATGTAGTCTCGGAACATATTGTAAAAGCTTTAAATTCAGCTGATGCGGCAAATCAGGAAATAAAAACATTTTTTCGAATTGTATCAGATCTCGTTGAAGAAAATAACAAAACAATAAAAATATCCGTAAATAATACACGAGCAACAACAAAAAGTCTTGCCCAAATGGCAGAGAATTTAAATCAAGCAGCACAAAAGATAAATAACGCCTTGGATGAAAAAGCTCTGAAAGATACAACTTCAAACATAAAAGATACAACCTATAATTTAATTAAAGCAACCGAAGACATTGATAAAACCATAAAAAAAATAGATGACACCATGTGCCATGTAAATGCCACTGCCCAAAATTTAAACTCTATTACAACCGGTTTAAATGAAACCCTCAGCAGAAAATTTGCAGGAATTAGATTAATGTTTGGAACTCCGGTTAAACAAACCTGCGTTAAGAATGCTTGTAATTAACAGGAATTATGCATCTGACTACCTAAAATACCTATAAACATTGAGCTATAGGTGCAAATGATTTTAAAAAAACGTAACAATAAAAATTAGGCGATGGTGTTCCCTCAAAGGGGGAGTAAAAATGCAACGCTAAATTGTAATTTTATAAAAAAATGAACCCCGTATCTAGGCATGTTTTAGCGTTGTTACATATTATAAATAGTTGTATATCAATTCTTTTCAACTTTTGCATGATTCCTGTAAATCAAACGTTTGATTTATAATTAGGCTTTAATAGTAATTATTGTTCAAAATGTTATTTTTATTATAAAATATTAATCGGATATTATACAGAAAAGAGGAAATTTAAGATGAAAGAACTTTCACCGTTGCAAATCGAAAGATTAAAATACCAGCCAAAACTCCCAAGCTCTTTGCGTGAAGGAGTTAATAAACTTGAATTAATCAAAGGTGAAGAAACAAGCTCTGTAAGAGACCAAGAACAGATTAAAGAATTATTTAAACATACTTACGGGAAACCTATTGTGACTTTTAACCATACCGATAATGAAGTACCTTGTGAAATTCGTAATGTCGGTGTAATCCTCTCCGGCGGTCAAGCTCCGGGCGGACATAACGTCATTGCCGGGCTTTATGATGCACTGAAACAGGCAAACCCGGAGAACAAATTATATGGATTTTTAGGCGGTCCGTCAGGTATTATTGACGGAAAATATATAGAATTCAGCAGTGAATTAATTGATGAATACAGAAATACTGGCGGTTTTGATATTATCGGCTCGGGCAGAACAAAGCTTGAAACCCAAGAACAGTTTGAAAAATCACTTGGCACTTGTAAAAAATTAAATATTTCCGCTGTTGTCATAATCGGCGGCGACGATTCGAATACAAATGCCGCTATGCTTGCAGAATGGTTTGTTCAAAATAATTCTAAAATACAAGTTATCGGCTGTCCTAAAACAATTGACGGCGACCTGAAAAACGACCAGATTGAAATTTCCTTCGGATTTGACACAGCTACAAAAACTTATGGAGAATTAATCGGAAACATACAAAGAGATGCCAATTCCGCTAAAAAGTACTGGCATTTTATAAAAATTATGGGAAGAAGTGCGTCGCATGTTGCCCTTGAAGCTGCTTTGCAAACTCAACCAAATATAACACTGATTTCCGAAGAGGTTGAAGAAAAGAAAATGTCATTGGATGAAATTATAAGTTATATGGCTGATATTATTTCTGCACGTGCCGCTAAGGGTAAAAATTTCGGTATTGCGGTAATCCCTGAAGGGCTTATTGAATTTTTTCCTGAAATGAAATCTTTGATAGCGAACTTAAATGATTTAATGGGTGAATTAGAGCATGACCCTGATTATAACAATGCAACATCAACTCATGAAAAATTTGAGATAGTTGCAAATCGATTAAAAGATGAGAATGTAAAAGTTTTTGAATCACTTCCCGCACTTATTAAGGCTCAATTACTTATGGACAGAGACCCGCATGGAAATGTTCAGGTTTCAAGAATTGAAACAGAAAAACTTTTAATCGAAATGATTAAAACAAAGCTTAAAGAAATGAAATCACAGGGTGAATATGTCGGTAAATTCTCCGAACAGGCACATTTCTTCGGGTACGAAGGAAGATGTGCATTCCCTTCAAATTTTGATGCGGATTACTGCTATTCACTCGGTTACAATGCTTTTGCTTTAATTAATTTCGGTTTAACCGGATATTTATCTTCAATAAAAAATCTTACTGAAAGTGCAGACAATTGGGTTGCGGGGGGAGTGCCGATTACAATGATGATGAACATGGAAAAACGCCATGGCGAATTTAAGCCCGTTATTCAAAAAGCACTGGTAAAACTTGACGGTTCGGTGTTTAAAAAACTTGAGATAAACAGGGAAGATTGGGCTTTAAACGACAAATATAAATTTCCGGGTGCAATTCAATACTTTGGTCCAAGCTCTGTGTGTGACATTACAACCGTTACATTGCAATTGGAAAGCAAAGTTTGTTGCACTTCTAATTAAAGATAAAGATGACAAGCGGTAGTAGAAGAGGTTAGTTTTAATGTCAAAAAAAGCTGTAATAATAGGTGCGGGACCGGCCGGATTAACTTTTGCTTATGAATTGCTTGAAAAAACGGATATTTCTCCTGTGATTTTCGAAGCAACAGAGGATTTAGGCGGGATTTCCAAAACGGTTGAGTATAAAGGTAACAGAATTGACATCGGCGGACACCGGTTTTTTTCTAAATCCGATAAGATAATGCAATGGTGGCTTAATATTTTACCGTTACAAAAAATTTCTCGAAATCACCCCTCTCCCCAACCCTCTCCCGCAAGGGGAGAGGGAGAAATAGACCCTGAAAAGACTGACAAAGTGATGCTTGTTCGCTCAAGGTTATCAAGAATCTTCTTTTTAAGAAAGTTTTTCGACTATCCTATATCGTTAAGTACGGCTACATTTAAAAATCTGGGGTTAATCCGTGTAATAAAAATAGGCTTAAGTTATATTAAATCAAGTATTTTTTCTAAAAAAGAAAAGTCACTTGAAGATTTTTTTATTAATCGTTTCGGCAAAGAACTTTATTTAACTTTTTTTAAGGATTATACAGAAAAAGTTTGGGGAGTACCATGTTCAGAAATTAAACCGGAATGGGGTGCTCAGCGTATAAAAGGTTTGTCTATAAGGAAAACAATTTTGCATGCAATAAAGAAATTTTTCTCAAAAAATTCCGGTTTATCGCAAAAAGACGAAGAAACAAGTTTAATTGAACAATTTATGTACCCGAAACTCGGTCCGGGTTGCATGTGGGAGAGTGTTGCCCAAATTATAAAATCAAAAGGCGGTGAGATTAATCTTGGGCAAAAAATAGTGGGTATTAACTCAAAAGATAATAAGATAACATCTGTTTTGGTTCAGGATACTCAAACAGGTAAAATTATTGAACACAGAGCAGATTATTATATTTCCTCAATGCCTGTAAGAGATTTGATTGCGGCTATGGGGAATAATGTTCCTTCCGAAGTAAAAGAAATTTCCGACGGTTTAAAATACAGGGATTTTATTACGGTAGGGCTTTTGATGAAAAAATTAAAAACGGATATGCCTGACAACTGGGTTTATATCCAGGAACGTGATGTAAAACTTGGGCGTTTGCAGATTTTTAATAACTGGAGTCCTTACTTGGTTAAAAATCCCGACAACATTTGGATAGGGCTGGAATATTTCTGTAACGAAGGTGATGAGCTTTGGAATATGCCTGATTTTACGGAATTTGCAATAGCAGAGCTTGCTAAAATCGATATTATAAACAAAGAAGATGTTTTGGACAGCATTGTAATCCGTATGCCAAAGGCTTACCCTGCTTATTTCGGAACTTACGACAGATTTGATGAAATAAAGAAATTTGTTAATACTTTCGAAAACCTTTTCTTGGTGGGTAGAAACGGAATGCACAGATACAATAATATGGATCATTCAATGCTTTCTGCGATGTTGACGGTTGAAAACATTATGAATAATGTAAAATCAAAAGATAACATTTGGGATGTCAATGCAGAAGACGAATACCATGAAGAAATGGAAAATTGAAAATTAAAAATGGAAAATTCTTTAGTTTATGAGGTGAAAGGGTGAATAGGTGAATAGTTTAATTTTTCTTCGATTTCCCGGCTTTAAAAACTTGACAAATCGAGCAAAAAATAGTACTTTTAAGATAGGATGCGGAAAAATTCGAAAAATGACAATTT